>NZ_JAHGAC010000009.1:0-96988 GCF_030248355.1 Vibrio sp. B172a
AGGTCTATATTGTTAAAGAACTTTCCTATTGAGCTTTGCTCAAATCGGACGGCCATTTTAGCGAGTTAAAGTTCAGTGTCAATCACTTTTTTCAAACTTTTTTCAAGCGTTTCCGCTTGGCTAATTGGCTTGCTAACTTGACTTCTTACTTTCGAAACCTAAGCTTCGAAGCGTTGCCGTGTCAGCGAGGTGGCATTATAGAGATTGCGATCACATTGGCAAGCCCTTTTTCTCGTTTTTTTTGATTTTTTTATCGTTCGGATAAATTTGCGTCAAAAGCGGTCAAAAGAGCACGTTATTTCTACAGTTCTTTGAATTTATCTGCGAAAAGAGCCACTTTTTCCCAATTGGTGTATTCCACTTCTTTGGTCGTATCGGTTTCGCCACCCGTCATCGACATAATGAACTTAATCATCGTTTTGTCGAACCATCCATAACGTGGGTAATAAAGAGCACCAGCAAAAACACCGATTAAGGTTGGTTTCCAAGGCGACTTCATTAGGAACTTGCGAATGTAAGCGCTGCCCTCTGGCGTATCCTTTCCTTGGTCTTCTTTACGAGCGGTTAGGTTTACGCAGAAAAATGCCACTTTACTTTGTTCAAGCTGATTGAGGTTTCGATCAATAAACTGGTACAGCTTCTTATTAAGATGACCATAACGAATAGACGCTCCAATCAATACCCTGTCGTATTGGCTAAAATCAATCGTCTCAACATTATGTAAATCCACCAGCTCACATTCGAAGCCTGTTAGCTTCTCATCTATATAGTGGAGAATTTTTTTAGTCTGCCCTTCACGGGAGGAATATAGAAATAATGCTTTTGCCACGATTTCCCCTTAGCTACGCCAAAACGTCGGCGTAAGTAGAATAAGTAAGGTAAAGATTTCCAAACGTCCAAACAGCATAGAAACAATCAATACCCATTTTGCTTTGTCGTTCACATCGCCAAAGTGAAGCGCAACTTCACCCAAGCCTGGACCTAAGTTGTTGAGCGTTGCTGCAACCGCAGAAAACGCGCTTAGCTCATCCATCCCTGTAGCAATCAAGCCCAACATACAAACCACGAACACCAAAGCGTAAGCAGAGAAGAATCCCCAAACCGCATCAACGACTCTTTGCGGTAGAGCACTGCCACCCACTTTGATGGTGTATACGGCACGAGGATGTACCAAACGCTTCAGCTCACGCGCACCTTGTAAGGTCAGTAGCAGAATACGGATCACTTTCATACCGCCGCCAGTCGAACCAGCACAACCACCTATAAAAGAAGAGAACAACAACAGCACTGGTAAGAATAATGGCCAATCAGCAAAGCCGGTTGTGGTAAAGCCAGCCGTGGTTGAGATGGACACGGTCTGAAAAAGCGCTTGATCGAATGCATCATAGGTTGAGTCGTAAGAATGGTGATTCAACAATAATAAGAAGCACACCAAGAACAAAACAACTTGTATAAAGATGAACGCGCGGAACTCTGGGTCTTTCCAATAGTATTTAGGATGTACGCCGCCGGATGCAAACGCGGCGAAGTGCAAAGAGTAGTTACATGCCGAGATTAACAAGAAGACAACGGTAATCATGTTGATGGCATAGCTATCGAAATAGCCCATACTGGCATCGTGCGTAGAGAAGCCACCGATAGCAATGGTGGAGAAGCTATGGCTAATAGCATCAAATGGCGTCATACCTGCCAACCAAAATGCTACGGCACATGCAATTGTCAGACTCAAATAGATGTACCACAGTGCTTTTGCTGTCTCAGCAATACGTGGGGTCATCTTAGTGTCTTTTACCGGTCCTGGTATTTCGGCTCGATACAACTGCATACCACCGATACCAAGAACAGGAAGAATGGCTACCGCCAAAACGATGATACCCATACCACCAAACCATTGCAGGAGCTGGCGATAAAAGAGAATCGCTTTTGGCAACTCGTCGAGCCCGACGATCACCGTCGCACCTGTTGTCGTTAAAGCAGAGAAGGACTCAAAAAAAGCGTCAGTCACAGATACATTGGGGTTATCTGAGATCAGAAAAGGGATAGAGCCCGCACTGCCAAGTACAGTCCAGAAAAGAACAACAATAAGGAAGCCATCACGTGCTTTTAGCTCGTGTTTGTGCCTGCGATTTGGGAACCAACAAATCCCACCGCATACAAGAAGTACGAAGAAAGTCGTGACAAAAGGTACACCCGCACCATCTCGATAGATAAGCGCAACCAGCGCAGGCGCGAGCATTGTGACACTAAAAAGTGCGAGCAATAGCCCGACGATTCGAATAATTGAACGAAATTGCATGGATTGATTGACTAGCGAAGCTGTCCCTGTGGCTTCCTATTTTTCATTATTGTCCGTCTAGTGGGGTGACAATTGCCTTTGCACCACTTTTGTTGATGATAGCTTGGGTAAACGCGCTCACTTCACGTAGCTCAATTTCCACCACTAATACCACCTGATCGCTGTATTCAGCATCCACTTCAACCGCACCAAACTGGGGCATAAGCGACTGTGCGATAGGCATAAACCCATAGTCTAACTCTAGTCGGAGTTTTGTGGTTATTTTTTTCTCAATTGTTTGAAGCAGCTTGAGCGCTTGTTGCACGCCGCCACCATAGGCTTTGACCAAACCACCTGTACCGAGCTTGATGCCGCCAGAATATCGAGTCACTACAGCTGTAATCTCTCCAACTCCGGAGCCAGACAGCTGAGCAAGGATCGGTTTACCTGCCGTCCCTGAAGGTTCCCCATCATCACTAAAGCCCCACTTCATCGAGTCTTCTGGTCGACCTGCAACAAATCCCCAGCAGTTGTGTCTTGCATCTGCATGCTTGGTTTTGATCTGCTCAACGAATGCTTTCGCCGCTTCCACGCTTGGCGTGTGTGCTAAGTAAGTAATAAAGACACTCTTTTTAATTTCTTCTTCAAATTGAGCAGGCTGAGCAGGAATCAGATAAGGCAGGTCATTCATAGGATTAGGTCACTTTTCTCTTTGTTCAGAGTCTATCACGAGAGGTAATTGTGAGTCGCATAAGATCTGCCTTAGCGCACAATGTTAAACACTTGTTTAAAAAATGTATTGAAATTAACCAATCTGAAGTCCAAACTAACTTCACTGGTCTAACCAGAACAATAAATAAAACGACTTTCCTCTATATCTATTTGCTGCCCTACAGGCGCTCAGCCCGCAACAAATCGGTATACAGACAATCCAAGATTGTATGTCATGGAGATAGACAATGATTTACCAAGCCGAAACCCTACAGGTAAAGGAAGTACAAGATGGCATTGCAGAATTAAGCTTCTGCTCTCCAAAATCAGTTAACAAGCTCGACCTAGCGACACTAGAGTCACTCGACAAAGCCCTTGATGCACTAAAAGCGCACCAAGGACTGAAGGGCTTGATGCTCACCTCAGATAAAGACGCGTTCATTGTTGGCGCAGATATCACCGAATTCTTAGGTCTTTTTGCCAAGACAGACGCTGAGCTCGATCAGTGGTTGCAATTTGCTAACAGCATCTTCAACAAGCTGGAAGACTTGCCTGTCCCAACTATCTCGGTACTAAAAGGCCACACGTTAGGTGGCGGTTGTGAGTGTGTGCTTGCAACTGACATGAGAATTGGTGACAAGACCACCAGTATCGGTCTACCAGAAACGAAACTGGGTATCATGCCGGGCTTTGGTGGTTGTGTGCGTCTGCCACGTGTTATTGGTGCCGACAGCGCAATGGAAGTGATCACTCAAGGTAAAGCGTGTCGTGCGGATGAAGCGTTAAAAATTGGTCTTCTTGATGCGGTTGTTGATACCGACGCACTTTACGAGTCAGCACTACAAACACTGACATCGGCAATCAACGAAAAACTAGATTGGCAAGCTCGTCGCAAGCAAAAGACATCACCTCTAACGCTAAGTAAGCTTGAATCAATGATGAGCTTTACCATGGCGAAGGGTCTAGTGGCTCAGAAAGCGGGTCCTCACTACCCAGCTCCAATGACTGCCGTTATTACTATTGAAGAAGGCGCTCGCTTTGCTCGTAACGAAGCACTCGACATTGAACGCAAGCACTTCGTAAAACTGGCTAAGTCTGAAGAAGCAAAATCACTGGTTGGTTTGTTCCTTAACGACCAATACATCAAAGGGCTTGCTAAAAAATCGGCTAAGTCAGCGAGTAAAGACACGCAACGTGCAGCTGTGCTTGGTGCGGGTATCATGGGCGGCGGCATCGCTTACCAATCTGCACTCAAAGGCGTGCCGGTGTTAATGAAAGACATCGCGCAACCTTCACTCGATTTAGGCATGACTGAAGCATCTAAGCTGCTAAATAAACGCTTATCTCGCGGTCGCATTGATGGCTTTAAGATGGCTGGTATTTTAGCGTCTATCACACCAAGCCTACATTACGCAGGCATCGAAGAATCAGACGTGATTGTTGAGGCCGTAGTAGAAAACCCGAAAGTAAAAGCAGCAGTGCTGAGTGAAGTCGAATCACATGTCGGTGACGATACCGTTATCACCTCAAACACCTCGACGATTCCAATCAATCTATTAGCAAAATCGCTAAAACGCCCAGAGAACTTCTGTGGCATGCACTTCTTCAACCCAGTGCATCGTATGCCTCTTGTTGAGATCATCCGTGGTGAACACACCTCAGATGAAACCATCAATCGTGTTGTTGCCTACGCAGCGAAAATGGGCAAATCACCAATTGTCGTTAATGACTGCCCTGGGTTCTTTGTAAACCGCGTATTGTTCCCATACTTTGGTGGCTTCAGCATGCTACTTCGCGATGGTGCTGACTTTACGAAAATCGACAAAATCATGGAGCGCAAGTTTGGCTGGCCGATGGGACCTGCATACTTGCTCGATGTTGTTGGTATTGATACTGCTCACCACGCACAAGCTGTTATGGCGCAAGGTTTCCCTGAGCGTATGGGCAAACAAGGTCGTGACGCAATAGATGCGCTGTTCGAAGCAGATAAATACGGTCAGAAGAATGGCAATGGCTTCTACAGCTACACCATTGATAGAAAAGGTAAACCTAAGAAAACCTTCTCTGAAGAGATCTTGCCAGTGCTCGCTGACGTTTGTGCCGATAAGCAGGACTTTGACGATCAGACCATCATTCAACGTATGATGATTCCGATGATCAACGAAGTGGTACTGTGTCTACAAGAAGGCATCATTGCCACTCCACAAGAAGCGGATATGGCTCTGGTTTACGGTCTTGGTTTCCCTCCATTCCGCGGCGGCGTATTCCGCTACCTAGATAGCGTAGGTATCGCTGAGTTTGTTGCAATGGCAAAACAATACTCAGAGCTTGGTGCTATGTACCAAGTACCACAGATGCTGATTGATATGGCGGCGAAAGGTGAAAGCTTTTACGGTGCACAACAGCAAGGTTCTATCTAAGGAGGGATTCTAAAATGACTAATCAAACAAGAAATGTTGTCGTAGTCGATTGTCTACGTACTCCAATGGGTCGCTCTAAAGGTGGTGCTTTCCGTCATACTCGAGCAGAAGATCTATCTGCGCGCCTGATGAAGGGCATTCTTGCGCGTAACCCACAGGTGAACCCAAGTGAGATTGAAGATATCTACTGGGGCTGTGTACAACAAACACTAGAGCAAGGCTTTAACGTTGCTCGTAATGCAGCGCTGCTTGCTGGCCTACCAATTGAGATTGGCGCCGTGACGGTGAACCGCTTGTGTGGTTCATCAATGCAAGCGCTTCACGACGGTACACGTGCCATCATGACGGGTGATGCTGAAATCTGCCTAATTGGTGGCGTTGAGCACATGGGACACGTACCAATGAACCACGGCGTGGACTTCCACCCAGGTATGTCAAAGACGGTTGCAAAAGCAGCAGGCATGATGGGCTTAACGGCTGAAATGCTTGGTAAGCTGCATGGCATTAGCCGTGAACAACAAGACGAGTTTGCTGCGCGCTCGCATGCTCGTGCACATGCTGCAACCGTAGAGGGGCGTTTTAAAAACGAAATCCTACCAATTGAAGGTCATGCGGCTGACGGCACGCTATTCACTCTAGATTACGATGAAGTGATTCGCCCTGAAACATCCGTTGAAGGTCTGTCTCAACTTCGTCCTGTTTTCGACCCAGCAAACGGCACAGTAACAGCCGGTACATCTTCGGCGCTGTCTGATGGTGCATCTGCGATGTTGATCATGAGTGAAGAAAAAGCCAATGAGCTTGGTTTGAAGATTCGTGCACGCATTAAAGGTATGGCCATTGCGGGCTGCGATCCTTCAATCATGGGTTACGGTCCTGTACCTGCGACGCAAAAAGCGCTCAAGCGTGCTGGTCTTTCAATTGAAGACATGGATGTGGTCGAGCTAAACGAAGCATTTGCTGCGCAGTCTCTACCATGTGCTAAAGACTTGGGTCTGCTTGATGTTATGGATGAGAAGGTCAACCTTAACGGTGGTGCGATTGCATTGGGTCACCCACTTGGTTGTTCTGGCTCACGTATCTCAACGACATTAATCAACCTAATGGAAGCCAAAGACGCGAAATACGGTCTGGCAACCATGTGTATCGGTTTAGGTCAGGGTATTGCGACGGTATTTGAACGACCATAGTTTGCTTGAGAAACGCTAGGTTGTAGTGATCAATCCAACAATCACGAGCAAATGAACCAATACTGAAAATTTTTAGTATTACACTTAAGGGCGGCATCTGATGTCGCCCTTTGTTTTACGCTAAACATTGCTTACATGCACAAAAAGCATACATTAAATGCTCAAGTTTCATTTTATTCATAGACAAAGAAGACATACACTTAGCAGCAGTTGATATCTTGCTGCATGTGACCCAGAGTCACGCTACCGCACAATCGGAGAACCTTATGTTTAATGCTCTAGTTCTAAATCAAGAAGACAAACGTACTATCGCTAGCATCGAGCAAATCGATGAAACACAACTGCCTGAAGGCGACGTTCTGATTGACGTTGATTACTCATCGTTGAACTACAAAGACGGTCTTGCAATTACAGGTAAAGGTAAAATCATCCGTAACTTCCCGATGGTGCCGGGTATTGACCTAGCAGGTACGGTAGTAAGCTCAGAAGACGACCGCTACCAAGCAGGCGACAAAGTTGTTCTTACTGGTTGGGGTGTAGGTGAAAACCATTGGGGTGGTATGTCTCAACGTGCTCGTCTAAAAGCGGATTGGCTAGTACCACTACCAAAAGGTCTAGACAGCAAGAAAGCAATGATGGTGGGTACAGCGGGCTTCACTGGCATGCTATGTGTTCAAGCACTGCTTGATGCAGGCATCAAACCTGAAAATGGCGAAATCCTTGTAACTGGCGCAAGTGGCGGTGTAGGCTCAGTAGCAGTAACGCTTCTAGCACAGCTTGGTTACAAAGTTGCAGCAGTGACAGGTCGCGTAGAGAAAAACGGCCCACTACTAGAAAAACTTGGTGCTAGCCGCATCATCGACCGCGTTGAGTTTGAAGAGCCAGCACGTCCGCTTGAAAAGCAAGTATGGGCAGGTGCGGTTGATACAGTGGGCAGCAAAGTACTAGCAAAAGTATTGGCACAAATGGATTACAACAGTGCGGTTGCAGCTTGTGGTCTTGCCGGTGGCTTCGATCTACCGACGACAGTGATGCCGTTCATCCTACGTAACGTTCGTCTACAAGGTGTGGATTCTGTTTCATGCCCATTTGAAAAACGTACTGCAGCGTGGGAAAAATTGGTTGAACTACTACCAGACAGCTACTTCGAACAAGCTTGTACCGAGGTAGAACTAGCAGAAGCACCAAAATACGCTGAAGACATCACAAACGGCCAAGTAACTGGTCGTGTGGTTATCAAACTATAAGCGTTAACCCTTCGATAGAATAAACAAAGCCGGGTCATTGCCCGGCTTTTTGCTATTTCGATTATTGGAAAAATCAGTCCAACCCCATATCTTCGATGCGCTTGGCAATAAGACGACTACATTCTTCACGAACCACTGCTCGCAACCACTCTTGAGCGGGAGAGTGCTCGCAACGTGCATGCCAAATCATCGAATATTCAAATGGTGTGAATTGGAATGGTAATGGCTTCACCACCAAGTCATAACGATCAGCAACCAAGTACGCTAAATCGGCAGGTACGGTAATAATAATGGGCAGAGTATCGACAATCGCCAGCGCCGCTTCCAAGTGATAAGCGCGCAATACCATCTGACGTTGCGGCTTCTCCACCAACGCTTGCTCAATCAGCGCCTTAACCCCATCACTGATGGCAATCATGGCATGCGGATGACTGAGGTAATCATCCAGGCTCATCTCTTTGTCGGCTAATGGATGTTGCTTGGAGAGCATACATAGCACACCGACTCGTCCTAACACTTCACTGCGTAGTGGCTCCACAGGACCTGTAGGGCGACAAATCGCTAAGTCCGCGCCTTCATATGTTAATTGATCAGACAAGCGGTCGTGTTGCAATGGCAAGAAGTTAAACGACACGTTCGGTGCTTCTTGATAAATACGTGGCAGAGCGAAGGGCAGAATGGTTTGCATCGCGTAGTCAGTCGTGGCGATATTAAACGTCTGATCGCAACTGCGTGGATCAAACTCACGTGGAGAAAGTAATTGGCGTAGTGACTCCAAAGGCTCACCCAAAGAACGATCAATTTCTAACGCTTTTTGAGTTGGGATCAAGTGCTGACCTTGACGCGTAAACAGCGGATCACCAAGCAGATCGCGTAAACGCCCTAACACACGACTCATTGCCGATTGGCTTAAATTGAGACGCGTTGCTGCTTTACTGACACTACTCTCTTCGATCAGCACACGTAATGCGACCAATAAGTTCAGATCTCGACGATAGATGTCTTCTAATTCCACGATTTGCCACTTACCATGTAGGGGATTTAGGTAAATTGTACTCTTCAGGCAAAAAAAATCCCGCCTTTCAGCGGGGAAGCCCAAGAAAAATGGGGATAGTGTCGGAATGAAGTGTCGTTAAACTTGGTGAGCGGTGTATCAATAGGTTCCGATTACAGCAAGAAGCGCTAATTTTCTTGCTCAGATGCACCTGACCATTTGTGCATCTCAATCCAAATCCCAATAATCGTTGCACTCATGCCTACAAGAGGCAGCAATGAGGTTTCAGCTGGTGTTCTGAGTACTAATGCGCAGAACGAGATGAAACACAAAACCGAATAGATGGTTAGTCTGTCTAACGCTGTTAACATCGTGTCTCCTTACCAGTTGTTACCAAATTGTTAATTTAAGGTAAATCAAAAAATTCGGTTTGCCAAGTGGTTATTGAATATTTTTTCAACGAAAGTAAAATTCACCGCTCAGTTAGTTACGAGAATCACATTATGAGTTTTAATCCTGAACTGGCGACCAAGACATTAGAGGCGGAAGGATTACGCTGCCCAGAGCCAGTGATGATGGTCAGGAAGACAATTCGAAACATGCAAGATGGTGAGGTGTTGCTGGTTAAAGCGGACGACCCATCCACAACTCGAGATATCCCGAGCTTCTGCCGATTTATGGATCACCAGTTGATTGCGGCACAAACGGAGCAGCTTCCATACCAGTACCTAATTAAGAAAGGTTTGGAATAATCTCAGCAAGATCAAAAACGGCAGCCCAAAAGGCTGCCGTTTGTTTATTCATCGTATTCTAGTGTGCGAACTTCAGATTGTAGCTTGTTTAATTGTTTCCGCATTGCACGCATTTCCTCATGCATCGGAATGATATGAGCCACTCGAATCCACGCTTCTACCGTTAAACCGGTAAGAATGAAAGACCCTGCCACAATCGGCAGCCACATATCAGTCAGCACCATTGCTAGTAAGCAAAGTGCCAAACCAAAGGTGAATAAATAACTCTGACTCTTTGGGGTCATCCCCATGTAACGTGTAAGCATACCTTTGCCCTCTCGCTATCATTCACACCATTAAATTACCATGACAAGTATGACACTAATATGTCATCCGTCACGGTCTTGAACGATTTTGAGTCAGAGTTTGACGCTGTGTATCACTTCTCTAGTTATTGATAATTCACACCATTTTACGTGCAACAAATCAGAACATTGCCGCTCCGATAGCTAGCGCGATAAACAGGAATGCGGTCACCTTACGAATCAGCCCTAAAGGCATCTTATCAGCCGACAACTTACCAATCAGGACAACAGGTACATTCGCCAGCAGCATACCGATCGTGGTGCCAAGAATCACCCAACTCAACGCATCTGCGTACTGCGCACCCAAGATAGAAGTCGCAATCTGAGTCTTGTCGCCAATCTCCGCAACGAAGAAAGCAATAAAACTGGCAATAAATGGACCACGGTTGGAGATTTGCTCGTCGTCATCCAGTTTATCTGGGATCAACACCCAAGCCGCCATAGCGACAAAACTGACCACCAGCACCCATTTGAGAACTTCAGGCGAAAGATAATCGGCCACCACCACACCTAACCATGCAGCCAAAGCGTGGTTGGCAATGGTTGCCAAAAAGATTGCTGCAATAATAGGGATTGGCTTGCGGTAACGACTGGCAAGTAATAGAGATAGCAATTGGGTCTTATCGCCAATTTCTGCTAACGCTACAGTTGTAATTGAAATAGCTAAAACGCTCACGACATGCTCATTGGGGCGGGATAATTATTTTTAACCTAAGACAAATCTCACGCCCCACCCCGGTTCATGATGATTTGTCTAAGGTCTTGCTAAACTCATCGGGCTGATGAGTCTCGAACGCCATGGTGATTTTGCACCAATTATGTTGACGAACGAACTGGATGAAAAAGACATTTCATCGAGTAAGCTACTCCCCAAAGACAGGCGCAATTCTAGCCATGTTTCCTCATCACCTCAAGAGTGAAAGCCAGTGAAAACTCCCTTTTAGGAAAAATTCAGCAGATAAAGCGGTAAAAATCCATTAAAGGAGAAAATTGCCCACGAATTAATCAAGATTAGCTCTACTCCCATGCTCAATATCTGGGTATACTTGATTGTTAATTTATTCAACCGTAATTACTTTGAATCGCCATTGTTGAGGCAAGAAAACCCAACAAAAAAGAGACGAATTCACGAGTAATAAGAGAATCGCGCGAACCTGACTTATGCAAAAATACGATATCAAAACCTTCCAGGGAATGATCCTCGCGCTGCAGGATTATTGGGCTCAAAATGGTTGTACCATTGTTCAACCACTAGATATGGAAGTTGGTGCGGGTACCTCTCACCCAATGACCTGCCTACGAGCACTTGGCCCAGAGCCAATGTCTACAGCTTACGTACAACCTTCACGTCGTCCTACTGATGGCCGTTACGGTGAAAACCCTAACCGTCTTCAGCACTACTACCAATTCCAAGTAGCGCTAAAACCATCGCCAGACAATATCCAAGAGTTGTACCTAGGTTCTCTAGAGGTTCTTGGTGTCGATCCACTTGTTCACGACATTCGTTTCGTAGAAGACAACTGGGAAAACCCAACACTAGGCGCATGGGGTCTAGGCTGGGAAGTTTGGCTAAACGGCATGGAAGTGACTCAGTTTACTTACTTCCAGCAAGTTGGTGGCCTTGAGTGTAAGCCAGTAACTGGTGAGATCACTTACGGTATCGAACGTCTAGCAATGTACATCCAAGAAGTAGACTCTGTTTACGATCTAGTTTGGAACATCGCACCAGACGGCAGCAAAGTGACTTACGGTGACATCTTCCACCAAAACGAAGTAGAGCAATCAACTTACAACTTCGAGCACGCAGACGTTGAATTCCTATTTGGTTTCTTCGAACAGTGTGAGAAAGAGTGTAAAGAGCTGCTTGAGCTTGAAAAGCCACTGCCACTGCCTGCTTACGAGCGCATCCTAAAAGCTGGTCACGCATTCAACCTACTAGACGCACGTAAAGCGATCTCAGTAACTGAACGCCAACGTTACATCCTACGCATCCGCAACCTGACTAAAGCAGTTGCAGAAGCATACTACGCATCGCGTGAAGCTCTAGGCTTCCCAATGTGCAAGAAAGAACAAGCGTAAGGGGTAGAGTAACATGGCAAAAGAATTTCTAATCGAGCTAGGTACAGAAGAGCTACCACCAACGCAACTTCGCACTCTAGCTGAAGCATTCGCAGCAAACTTCGAAGCAGAACTAAAAGGCGCTGAGCTTGCTCACGAAGGCGTGAAATGGTTCGCGGCACCTCGTCGTCTTGCACTAAAAGTAGCAGCACTAGCAGACAGCCAGTCTGACAAAGTTGTTGAAAAACGTGGTCCTGCGGTTTCTGCAGCGTTTGACGCGGAAGGCAACCCAACAAAAGCGGCTCAAGGCTGGGCACGCGGTTGTGGCATCACGGTTGACCAAGCTGAGCGCATGGTGACAGACAAGGGTGAATGGCTACTGTTCAAACAAGAAGTGAAAGGTCAGCCAACGTCTGAGATCGTAGTTGAACTTGCAGCGAAAGCACTAGCAAACCTACCTATCGCAAAACCAATGCGCTGGGGTAACAAAACGACTCAGTTCATCCGTCCAGTTAAGACGCTAACCATGCTAATGGGCAGCGACCTAATCGAAGGCGAGATCCTTGGTGTCGCTTCTGACCGCACTATCCGTGGTCACCGCTTCATGGGTGAGCAAGAATTCACTATCGATTCTGCTGAACAATACCCTGCAATTCTAGAAGAGCGCGGTAAAGTAATGGCAGATTACGAAGCGCGTAAAGCAATCATCCTAGCTGACGCACAAAAAGCGGCAGCAGCGGTTGGCGGTATCGCTGACCTAGAAGATGACCTAGTAGAAGAAGTAACGTCTCTGGTTGAATGGCCAGTGGTACTAACAGCGAAGTTTGAAGAAGAGTTCCTAAAAGTGCCTTCTGAAGCGTTGGTTTACACCATGAAAGGTGACCAAAAGTACTTCCCTGTTTACGACGAAAACAAGAAGCTACTACCTAACTTCATCTTCGTATCGAACATCGAATCAAAAGAGCCTCGTTACGTAATCGAAGGTAACGAGAAAGTAGTTCGCCCTCGTCTTGCTGACGCAGAGTTTTTCTTCAACACAGACCGTAAGCGTCCGCTTATCGACCGTCTGCCTGAACTAGAGCAAGCGATCTTCCAAAAGCAGCTGGGTACGATCAAAGACAAAACTGACCGCATCACAGAACTTGCTGGCTACATTGCTGAGCAAATCGGTGCTGACGTTGAGAAATCAAAGCGTGCTGGTCTACTAGCAAAATGTGACCTAATGACCTCAATGGTATTCGAATTCACGGATACTCAAGGTGTTATGGGTATGCACTATGCTCGCCACGACGGTGAAGCAGAAGAAGTTGCAGTAGCACTGAACGAGCAATACATGCCTCGTTTCGCAGGTGATGAACTGCCATCAAACGGCGTTTCAACTGCAGTTGCAATGGCAGACAAGCTAGACACTATCGTAGGTATCTTCGGTATTGGTCAAGCACCTAAAGGCAGCGACCCATTCGCACTACGCCGCGCATCTCTAGGTGTACTACGTATCATCGTTGAATACGGCTACAACCTAGACCTTGTTGACCTAGTAGCGAAAGCGAAGTCACTGTTTGGCGACCGCCTAACCAACGACAACGTTGAACAAGACGTTATCGAGTTTATGCTTGGTCGTTTCCGTGCTTGGTACCAAGACGAAGGCTTCAGCGTAGACATCATCCAAGCAGTTCTAGCTCGTCGTCCGACGAAACCAGCAGACTTCGACCAACGAGTTAAAGCGGTTTCTCACTTCCGTGAACTAGAAGCAGCTGAGTCTCTAGCAGCAGCGAACAAACGTGTAGGTAACATCCTAGCGAAATTCGACGGTGAACTAGCAGCAGACATCGACCTAGCACTTCTACAAGAAGACGCAGAGAAAGCACTAGCAGAAAGCGTTGAAGTAATGACAGAAGCGCTAGAGCCAGCATTTGCTACAGGTAACTACCAAGAAGCCCTAAGCAAGCTAGCTGACCTACGTGAACCAGTTGATGCGTTCTTTGATAACGTAATGGTAATGGCAGACGACGAAGCACTTAAGAAGAACCGTCTGACACTACTGAACAACCTGCGTAACCTGTTCCTACAGATCGCAGACATTTCTTTGCTTCAAAAGTAATTCATTACTCTTAGAAGTGATTAAGAAATAAGTGAAAGGGAAGCAGATGCTTCCCTTTTTTGTTGCCTTCAAACCGATGAAGGTGACGCTTATTATTCATTTTGTGAACAAGACTAAAATTTGTAGGGTGAGACGCGTTTAACTTGTTGGTGTAGAGCTCGGATTGTAGAGGCATAGTTTTGCTATAACTGGACTGTTTATTCGGGGGAAGGACACAATGAAAAAAACAATTCTCGCACTCTCTATCGGTCTACTGAGCGCCTGCAGCCAGATTCCAGAAAATGCCATCATATTAAGCGTTGGCGATGACACCGCTGTTTTTGAAGAAAACTCACAAGGCTTACTTGTCGCCGAGCAAAAACTCGAAAAAGGCAGTTACACCTTTACCATTGCTGACAGCAAGCAAAGCTGTGGCAGTAGCTTTGCCCTAGCAGAAGAAGATCGCATCAAGTTCAATCGTCCATTAAAAATGGATAACTGCGCCACTGATGCACAAATGCCGCTGCGTATCTTCAAAGCCAATACCTATCAATTTACGCTCAATCCAACCACCAATGAGCTGACGGTAAAGATCAAACCAAAACAGACTCAGGACATCACCTACTCTTGCCCTGTCGCAACTGACACGCCAAAAACCATCAATGTTGCTCAAACCTTTAATGATGGCACTGTCGTTCGCGATGCCTTAACCGGACAAGAAGCCACAGTCGCCAATGGCAGCGTCACCATGCAGCCGGGTCCTATGAGCCAAGGTCTATTGCTGCTAGAAGAAGTTGAACAGCAAGCCGATAAACCATTCAGCTGGGATAACGCGACGGTGTACTTCGTCATGACCGACCGCTTCTACAACGGTAACCCAGACAACGACAACAGCTACGGTCGCAGCAAAGACGGAAAATATGAGATTGGCACCTTCCACGGTGGTGACTTGGCGGGTCTGACGAAAAAACTCGATTACATCGAATCACTTGGTGTGAATGCTATCTGGATAACCTCGCCACTGGAACAAATCCACGGCTGGGTTGGCGGCGGCGATAAAGGCGACTTTAAGCACTACGGCTACCACGGCTACTACCACCAAGATTGGACCAAGCTTGATGCCAACATGGGTACCGAAGATGAACTCAGAACCTTCGTTGATACCGCCCACAAGAAAGGCATCCGCGTGATTTGGGATGTGGTCATGAACCACACAGGTTATGCGACATTAGCAGACATGCAGGAATTCGGATTTGGTCAGCTTTACCTTGATGACCAAGAAGCCAAAGACGTCCTTGGTGAAAAATGGACCGACTGGCAGCCAAAATCAGGACAAAGCTGGCACAGCTTCAACGACTACATCAAATACGGTGATAGCGAAGCGTGGGATAAATGGTGGGGCAAAGATTGGATCCGCACCGACATTGGCGACTACGATGCTCCGGGCTACAACGACATCACCATGTCTTTGAACTACCTACCGGATCTAAAAACCGAATCGACTCAGAAAACCGGATTACCAAACTTCTTCCGCAATAAAGACACCAATGCGCAAGATGAGTTGCAAACACCACGTGAACACCTGATTACTTGGTTATCCGATTGGGTACGTGACTACGGCATTGACGGCTTCCGTGTCGACACCGCTAAACACGTTGAAATGGAAGCGTGGGCAGAGCTGAAAGCCAGCACCACCCAAGCGCTTGCTCAATGGAAGCAAAACAACCCGGACAAAGCCTTGGATGACCTACCTTTCTGGATGACAGGTGAAGTGTGGGCACACAGCGTAGTGAAGAGCCCGTATTTCGATAACGGCTTCGATTCCATCATCAACTTCGAGTTCCAATCTGATGTGGCACCAAAAGCGCTGAAGTGTTTCGCTCAACTTGATAATGATTACCGCCGCTATGCAGAACGCATCAATAACGATCCTGAGTTCAACGTGTTGAGCTACTTGTCTTCACACGATACACAGCTGTTTTGGTCAGCGCGCAGCCGCAGCTTTGATGACCAAGCACGTGCAGCAAATGCTCTGATGCTGGCTCCCGGTGCAGTACAGATCTATTACGGTGATGAGATAGCTCGTGATTTTGGCATTACTGGTTCAGACGCCCACCAAGGCACACGCTCAGATATGCCATGGGATAAGATTCAAGGCGAGCGAGAAGATCTACTGCAACATTGGCAAAAGTTGGGGGAATTCCGTAAACGCCACCCAGCAGTTGCTCAAGGTAAGCACATCACTCGCAACCAAGAAGGTTATTACGCGTTCGAACGCCAATACCAAGACGACAAGGTGCTGATTGTTTACACCGGTGAGTAACTTGCTCAGCAACAAGAATGTGGTGAATTAACAAGGTTTAAAGGGAGGCATGGCTTCCCTTTTTTTTGTTGAATGCTAAGGTTAATCCAATTATGAAATCCATTGATTAGGTTGTTCATGTTAGTCGTACTGGTCGAAGACAACGAAATTCTCAATCACCATTTAGCTTCGCAGCTCAAAGATCGTGGCAATACGGTGTATGCCGATAAAACCGCATCCGCTTGCCTGCAAACCATTCAAAAACACCCCAATGCGGATGCCATGATCATTGACCTTGGCTTACCTGATTTTGATGGTATCACCTTAATAAAGCAGATCCGCCGCAAAGAGATTAATGTACCAATCCTAATATTGACCGCTCGCGGAGATTGGCAAGATAAAGTGGAAGGACTGAACTCTGGTGCAGATGACTACCTCACCAAACCGTTTCAGTTTGAAGAATTAATGGCTCGCTTAGAAGCACTTGTCCGTCGTTATCAAGGCTTCTCCACCAGCACCATCAATGCAGGTGAAGTAACGTTAGATACTCAGGCGAAAAGCATCAGCTACGCAGACAACGTCCTAGATCTCACCGCGTTGGAATATCAAATCTTTGAGTATCTTATCCGTCACCGCCAAAAAGTGATTTCTAAAGAACAGATAGCTGACTCACTCTACGATTCAGGAGAGAGCGTACAACTGAACAATATCGAAGTGATCATCTCGCGTTTGCGTAAAAAGCTTGCTACACATACTGAAGAAAAAATCATTAGTACCATTCGCGGCCAGGGTTATCGCTTTGAGCTAGAGGCTAAATAGTCAATGAAGCGATTGATATCTAGCACCTTTCGTCGACGCGTTTTATTCATAACCTCTGTTGTAGGAATAAGCTACTTATTAACGATAAGTGCTTTCGTCTACCATCTCGAAAAAGATAAATTATTCGAAGAGTATGCGCTAGATGTCGCTAGCCATGTACCAGCTATTACGAATGAAATAATAGCTTCAGGGCAAGTAACTCCCTTAGAGAAATGGAATGAAGAGTTTCCTTTACACTCATCCCATTTCTCTATGTTCATCTGCGATGAGAATAATAATGAACTTTGGCGATCCATGAATGAGGAATCTCGACAACGACTTCTCAAGAGAGGGATAAAAACGCCAAAAATAGAAAACTTCTGCCTAGACCCATTATTACCAACCGAAATTAATCAGTTTGAGTTAATTCAAACAAAACAAGGCTCTGCTTTCATAGCTCATGTTCTGCCCTTAGACAAAACACCTTATAACCCTCAAGGAAGGATCGTATTGCTAAGACGTATGGAAGACAAAGTCGATTCACTGAATCAACTCAAAGTAAATGTAGCGATATTTTCCATTATTGCCTCGCTCATTGTTATGTGGCTAATTTTTCTTATTTATCGTTGGAGTTTTAAACCATTCAAAATTCTCGAAAAGGAATTAATTGACGTAAAAGCGAACAAAAAAGAAAAACTAGCACACTCATACCCAGAAGATTTAATGCCAATCACAAGTGCCCTCAATGAGCTGATGTTCCAGCAAAAAGAAAACGAACAGCGCTATCGCCGAGCATTAAACGACCTCGCACATAGCTTGAAAACACGAGTCGCAGTATCCCAAGCATTGTTAGATGACATTGAAGAAGGAAAAATTCACGATATCAACCAACAGCTATTGGAAATGGATGATGTGATTCAAGGCCAACTCAAGCGTGCATCATTGGGTGTGAAAGGGATTGTAGAAAATACCACTCCAATCAAACCTATCCTCAATAGCCTGCTGCTGATGTTTGATAAAGTCCATATAGATAAAGGTATTCGCGTCGAACAGTTTATCAATAATGATCAGACTCTGCCGATGAGTAAAGCGGATGTGATGGAAGTGTTTGGTAACGTTTTGGAGAACGCGTACCGCTATGCCAATAAGCGTATCGATGTGTTCATTAACAATACCGAAGAAGGCATTATCATTACCTTTAACAACGATGGTCCCGCCGTAGACGAGTCGATAAGCGACACTTTATTTAAACGCGGAGTGCGTGCTGATGAGCAAAACCCGGGAACAGGATTAGGTTTGGCGTTGTGTGATGAGATTGTACACAGCTACAAAGGCGCTATTTGGTTTGAAACACCAAGCGACCCATCCATGGGTGCGAGCTTAAAGGTACTGTTACCTTACCGTTAGCCTTGCGTTGGCACGTTAATATCAACACGGCGATTTAACTCGCGCCCGTGAGTGTTTGCATTACTGCTCACAGGGTGCGTTTCGCCATCAGAGCGTGAAGTGGACACCACTTCATCATACCCTTCAAGATATTTAGCCACAGAGTTCGCACGCTTTAAGCCGAGCGTTAGGTTATACCCATTACTGCCCTTCGCATCCGTATTACCAACCACCAACAATGAAGATTGAGGTCGCTGTTTCAGTTGCTGATTCAACTGAGTGAGAATGAACTTCGATTGAGCATTTAAACTCGCTTTATCAAACTCAAACAGCACTCGGGCAGCAAGTTCTCCTTGTTTTTGCTCTGTTAGTTGTGCTCGACTCAATAGATAAGTAGCACAGGATTTATCGATGCCAGTTTGTTCCAGCTGAGACAGTAACATGGGTTCTAGAGCACTCTGTTCACCATTAACGGTAATCTGCATAAACGGACCTTGATGGTATTTCACTTCCGTTTGATGCCCAAAAGACACCGATTCTTGATACTGATTCTGCCCTTGCTGGCAATAGTAATACAGCGCTTGATTAGTGTTATCTTGTGCGAATGATGGCATAGATAAGCTCACGGCTAATGCCAGAATTAACTTGTTCATTGTATTGCTCTCTACAAGGTTAGGTGACCGACTTCTTCGGTGATCAGCGATAAGATTTGATTCAATATGTCGTCGGTATTTTCTGCTTTGTAGACGTTATCCACCCCGACACAATTACGTAAGCCAACATTGGCATCCAGCTCATAATCAAAACCAATAACCGACATACTGGCCGTCATTTGCTCGCCATCTGGCGTCTTCATTCCTTGGCTAACGCCATTCACGACATTGATGGAGTCACTGGTATTATCTGCCGTCACTTTGCCACCATTAATCATATTGAGGATGTTGGTACACATACCTTTTTCAACAAGCTTTGGCGTTTGTTCAGCATAATGATTCCAATCTTCACCATCGGATAGAATAATTATTAGCTGCTTTGGCCTTTTTGCTAACTGAGTAACAATCTGCCCAGCTCTGATGATTCCCTGTAGCGAAGCAGTACCGCCGTTGGCCTTAAAGCCTCTAACGTCCTTTACAAATCCATCAAACTTATCTGTATAGAAAATGTCATAAAATTCAGCCTCATCGTCTCCATTAGGTACTCGTTTAGCTGCTCCTTTGACTTTAAATTGTTGTTCTATCGTTTTGTTAAAGTTAACCACGTCATCCTTATCGTATTCACCCATTTTGGTAGTGATACGCTGATCTCGAATAATCAGTTTGTTGTTATTGCCAGTATTGATCGTTCGACGGTTGTACCCTGTGATTGCAACTCTGTGTGTTTGTTCTGGGTTTAACGCATTGTATTGCTCTAATTCATCGGTCACTTTTTCGATGATGTCTTTCAGATCTTCGATTTTAGTTTTCTTACCACCACTCCAGTTTTCATTCATCGAGCCAGAGAAATCAACGATAAAGGTAATGTCGACAGGCTGACCTTGATAACGTCGTGCTTTCGAGCTTCCAGTAACATCGAACGTTTCACCAAAACCAACAATCACACCCTGTCCAGGAAACCAAGATTCATGGCGAGTTTGCCCCGCAACACGATATTCAAAATAACGCGCTTGCCCTTTTGATAACCCAGCTTGGCAATCCGGCATGTCTTCACACGACAAACGCTGCACATTTAGGTTCTCAATACCCTCAACGTCATACACATAGTGCTCAATGTAGTTTTGCGCCAATGTGTGATTTTCTGAATCTTCTGCAGAAACCGCTAGCACCGCAGCTTCTGCCGCCTCTTCTAAACGGGCTTTAGTTTGTAATGCCCTCGCTCCGTCTGAGCCCAGCATGAAGACACCAAAAAGGATGGGAATGATCATGGCGAATAACATGCCGACATGACCGCTTTGTTTTTTCAAGCTAGAGTGTCTTTGAATACTATGTGGCATGTTACCTCCCGATCACGACAGCATCAGATTCAACTCGAGTGAACTCAACACCCAACAAACTGCCAACCCAATTGTCGGTTTCATAGCAAACAGAAACACGATACAGCGGCATTTGACGACCTCGGTTACTCACTACTGACAATAAACTCAATGAACTGATGCCTTCCCCAACTTGGCAATCTATCGCGCCACGTTTTTCAATAATCACTGGGTTGGGTTTATCCACAGCGGCGAAGCTTAGCTCTTCAACTTGTAAGCCATACTGACTGGTTTGAAAGTTACCAAACGTGCGTTCCAATGAGTGGCGAGTGATGGTATCGACATCATCGGCTTCTTCTTTTGAAAGCTCATAATCCGCACCATAAAGCTGGGTACGCTCTTTCACCACATTCACTAGCGAATAAGTCAATCGGTCCAACTTCCCTTTTACCGACAGCTTAATAATTACATCACCACTAAACGCCAATAGTAAGCTGAAGAAGATACCAACAATGGCAAACTCAATACTGAAAGTACCACGTTGCTTGCTCTGCCCTCGACAGTAATTAAATTGCAAATTGCGAGCGTTCATATTCTTGTACCACCACCATTTCTCGGCTCATCGTGCTTTGTAAACCCAGGAAGTAACTAAAGATTGGTTGAAAGTTGTAATCGATGTGATAAACAGCCAAGGCTGCATTCTCTGCATCACCGCATTCTCTGCTGGCTTGCTCCGGTGCTAATTCGCATTGCTCGGTATAAGCCGTGAGAGATTCGATGTTATCGAGGTATTGGATAGAAACGCGAAAGCGCTCAACATCCACCGCGGTATTCCAAATACTACCCTCTCGATTCAGCACGGCTTGCACTGTTTGCATGTAGTCGTCATTACGTTTTTTAGCGGTGCGTGAGATCTCTGAAATGGTCAGATCGTTGATGGCTGAAATGTAAGACATATAGCTCATTTCTACCCACGCCATGCACATCAGCCAAAAAGCGAAGAACCCAATGGCAAATTCAATACTGGCAACACCACGTTGCTTAGCTTTCATGGGTAACCTCAGTTAGAGCTCGCTTTTTCTGCTTCGCTTTCAATGGGTCATAACCGCGTAAAGCACGATAAATATTGTCGATCTGGTGGTTACTGTATTTCTCACTCAATACTTGTTTAACAAACTCATACTGACCTTCTTTGGCCATACTCAACGTCAGGTTGGCCATCACTTGCTCATCCGCTTGACCGTTTTTATAAAGAGGCAGGAGACGCTGAATCGCCTGTTTGTATTGCCCTTCTGCAATATCAAGTACCGCAAGGTTGTTGTTGACCGTTACTCCATCAAAGAAGTGTTCGCGTGAACGTTCGAAATAGCGACGAGCCAAGTCATATTGGTAGTTATAACCGTAGTAAGTACCAAGCAAGTTTTCTGCTTCTGCATTGGTCTCTTCAAGCGTGAGTGCCGCCTTTGCACTGTTGATCGCAGCAGGATATTGCGCCAATTCACCATAGGCTTGCGCCTGGATTAGCAAGGTATCGACGCTCGCTGCGGATTTATTGGTTAATGGCTTGATATAAAACAGCGCTGATTCGGCATCACCAAGTGAGAGATAGCTTTGCGCTAGCTTCTCACGCACCTGCGCATCATCGCTTTGTTGAAGCTGTTGTTTATACAAGGTCACTAATTGAGCATGATTGTTGGTTTTCTGGTAAATAGCTTCTTTGGAGTCTTGTTGTTGCCACGCTTGCTGGGTAGAACTGCACGCTGTGAGCATGGCTGGTAACAAACAAATCAGAATTTTTTTAAACATGGGACATCATCCTCATCACCCCTGGAGCGGTGATTACAAAAACAAGTGGAATCAAGATAAAGACAATCAATGGGATCGACATCTTGGCCGCCAACTTCCCTATTTGCTCTTCAAGCTCCAACATCTGCACTTCGCGGATATCTCCGGACAATGTCGTCAACATGGTGTAGATGGATGAGCCGTGTTGCATGCTCTGGGTTAGTGTCAGCATAAAACTGCGCATCTCAGACGATGGCACTTGCTGATACAACTCTTGTAACGCACGCTCCATACCCACAATGCGGGCACGCTGGTTGGTGTTATCCAATAACTTGCCCAACTCAGGGTTAAAACTTTGAATCTCTATCGCCAAGTATTTCAACGACGCTTCAATCGACATGCCGGTCTGAACACATATCGCCATGAGATCGATTAAATAAGGTAAGCTGCGGCTGATACGTCGTTGGCGATTGGTCTTACGAACTTCAAGCCACATATCAGGCAATAGAATCACTGTCATCGCCCAAACAGCAGCAAGAGCAACCCAATAGTTGGTTGCGATATCTAACGTGAAGACCAACACGGCAATCAACAACTCCCCAAGCAGCAAAGCCGCATACTTCAATGGCGCAAACCAAGTGGCAGCATTGGGGTTATCAATCCCAGCGAGGTGTAAACGCTGTGACAAACTCGCATCTCGCTTCTCTACTAAGTTCGATAACGGGGATAGTATCGACTCTAGTCGTGACTCTACTTGCTGATCACCTTTGTGTTGGCGAACGATTCTTGCCACACGACGTTGATAGCCGAAATGGTTTAGCATCCAGTAAACGAGCAGAAGTACGCCGAAACTGACACCAACGAGAGAGAAAAACAGCCAAAACGTCGTTTGTGTCATCATTACTTCACTCTCTTCATTAGTGCCCAAATGATCGCCATACCAATCGCTTCGCTGATCACTAAGTAATAAAGCAGCGAACGACCTTCTGGGTTGAACATCACGAACTCAAAGTTCTCTGGACTTAAAAACTGCAAGATAAACAGAAAGAAAAATGGCGTCGCCGAAACGATTTTTGCTGAAATACGAGCCTCAGACGTCAGGGCGAATTTCTTTCGCTCGACAGCTCGAGCTTCAAACATCTGGCGATTCAAACGCGTCATGATTTCTTTCAACTGACCACCGCGCTGCATATTGGCTCGCAGTGTAATCACGAAGAAATGGAAGTTCGGGTTTGGAAAACGCAGACAAGATTTACGAAACACCTCATCAATTGACTCGCCCATTTTTAGACGCTCACCCATTAACTTGAACTCACGTCCGACTTCACCCTCGAGATTGTCACCCACGTACATGATGCCGCGGCCAATGCTCTCTCCCGCACTGATGGCGCTTGCCAGCATATTCAATGCATCCGGAAAGGTTTCATCAAACTGCTTTTGCTCACGCTTCTGTAGCCATTGATAACCAAACCACCAGCCAAATGGCACCGCAAAGGGCAATAGCTCATAAGCAGCAAACCGAATAAATGTGCTATTCACAACTAAAGCCAGCACCATGACCACCATGGTGTAGAGCGCTATTTTTAGTAGCGCCAAACGGCCCAATTGGCGCTTTAAATTATCCCAACGCGTTTTCAAACCTTGACGTAAACTTTTGTCAGACAGACTGGCAAAGTTCACCGCTTGATGAGTCAAAGTCGTTTCTAAACGGGTACGCTGTTGGTATTGAGTTAGGTAACTATCAAGACGTTTATTTTTTTCGCCCATTAAGGCGACAACAATCAGCGCAACACCACCGATTAAAATGAACCAATACATCGCTTACCCCACCGCTTCGATAGCGCTGATGGTGTCAGCAAGCTCTTTGTCCACTCCGTAGAAACGTGCTTTTTCAAACAAAACTGAGCGGCTCATAACACCCGTCGTTTCATAACGGCCGGTAATTTTACCTTCGTAATGATGCGGATCAGATTGGAAGCAAAACAGCTCTTCAAGCACAACGTTTTGTCCTTCCATACCAATCACTTCCGTAATACTCATCACTTTGCGAGAACCATCGTGAAGGCGATTGACCTGTATAATGAGGTCCACTGCACTTACTAAAGAGCGGCGTATCGCCTCTAGTGGCAGGTTATTGGTTGCCATCATGACCATGGATTCCACTCGGGCAAGGGCGTCACGTGGGCTGTTAGCATGCAGCGTCGACATCGAACCATCGTGGCCAGTGTTCATCGCTTGCAACATTTCAAACGCTTCAGCACCACGGCACTCACCAACAATGATGCGATCTGGACGCATACGCAGCGAGTTAATCATCAGATCGCGTGAGTTCACTTCACCAGAGCCTTCGATACCTGCTGTTCGAGTTTCCATACGAACCACATGAGGCTGAAGCAGTCTCAGCTCCGCAGTGTCCTCAATCGTCACTACTCGCTCACCTTGCGAGATGTATTGAGACAATGCATTTAACAACGTTGTTTTGCCTGAGCCTGTACCACCAGCGACAAGAATATTCAGCCGACAGCGCGCAGCCAATTGCAGTAACTTCGCCATTTCAGGGCTCAATGCGCCAAATTCAACTAAGTCAGCAAAGCCAATACTTTCCTGCCGAAACTTACGAATCGATATCGCAGTGCCATCAATGGCAATTGGCGGCAGAACGATATTCACACGGCTGCCATCTTCTAAGCGCGCATCACACGTAGGTGACGATTCATCAACACGACGACCAACACGACTGGCAATACGTTTCGCGATATCTGCGAGTTGCTTTTCATCGAGAAAATGCACATCCGCTTGTTGTACTAAACCAAAGCGCTCGACATACACTTGCTGGTGGCCATTGATCATGATGTCGGTAATAGTGTCGTCATCCATCAGGACCTGAAGCGGTCCCAAACCTACTAACTCATGAATCATGCTGACGACATATTCGCTTCTCGCCAGAGAAGAAACTGATAGCTGGTCGCGACTAACCAACATATCTACCGCATTACTTAACTGACGTTCTAGGTCACTTTTCGATAAGCTTTCTAGTGCAGATGCATCCAAGGCATTAAAAATTTGGTCACGCAGATGGATGTAGGTTTGTTTCGAATGTTGCATTCCCTACTCCTTTTTAGCGATTAAACAGTTCTTGCACCCAAGAACGTTTTTGTTGCGGCTTATCACCCACCAGCAGTGCGACTAAATCACTCAAGCCTTGCTGCATTTCTGATTTAGTATCAATCAGTTGATGACCTTGAAGTAGGTAATGGTTCGCTTTGTGGTCAAACTCAATTTTGCAGTCGGCTTTGCGGCCGAAATATTTACTAACGTCAGACATACTGATTGAAGCGGCATTATCTGGACGCGATTGGTTCATCACGGTAAGAAGCGGCAGCTCTGGATAGCGTGTTTCTAGCTCAGACACTACGCGGTTTAATTCTCGTAGCGACGACACCGTGGCATCAAACACCACCACTAACGTATCAATCTCAGCCACTGCACGATCGAACTCTTCATTTGTGGTGACGGTATGTGAATAGTCTTCAATCACAAATGAATAATTCTTAACCACTTGCTCTTTGAGCGCTTGGGTATATTCATGCAGCTCAGCACGCGTAAACGCATCCGACTCCAAACCTAAAATCGCGAGGTTTCGTTCCAAACGTTGTACTAAGCTAGTGGCGAAATCACCATCAATACTCGATACCAAAGTACCTTTGCGTACACTGCGTTTACTGAACTTCTGCAAACCTAAAAGCACATCGATATTACTGCCGGTGTAGGTGTGATCAACCAACAAGGTAGGCGTTTTATGATGACGCCCCAATGAACGTGCCACTTCACTGGCGATCAAAGACGTTCCAACACCGCCTTTCACACCAAGAAACGCCACTTGCTTTGCTTTTCGATTCGAAGCCACACCACTTTGCTGCTGACGGTTACGACGTACACCATGGTAAAACTCCATGATTTCTTTGTCGGTCGCAGGCCAAAATAGGTAATAAAAACCAAGCTGTTTTAATGCACGAATCGTTGAGATCGCATCTTCGCTGCCAACGACCACAACCGACACATGCGTTGGCAATTGATGGGCAATGTTTTTTGCATCTTCAACCACGCTTTGGCTTTTATTCAGCTCAACAATCACCACTTCCACACTTGAGTGCGTATGCAGTTCTGGGTAGTTTTTCTCTTGGTTGTTCACCGTAATTGGCTCGACTAACCCTTCAAAGCGAAACGCCTTATGAACTAAGTCTTTGCACGCAGCGGTTTGATACAAGAACGCACACTTATTTTCTTTTTGTTGAGTGTGATTTGGCGTGCTCTTACTCAACTTATCCACTAAATCAAACATGATGAGTGTCCCTCAATATCAAAGCGCATTCTGCGGATTAACCATCGACTGCCAACGGCTGCCATCGGTATAACAACCTAGGTGACCCAAACCGTAATCACCAATAACCTCTTGGTGGCATACCTCAAGCTGAGCTTGAAGCTGAATCACCGATACTTGCACATCAAAGCGATGAGACTCCGGGCGATGTTCGAGCACTAACTGTTCAGCCGCCACGCCTTGCTGCAACAGTGCGATGCGGTAATGCTGCGCCAACTTTTTACCTTGGGCGTTGTAGCTCGTGATTTGCCATTTACTGCCCGCTTGATTCGGATACTTACGAACAAACTGAGTGAGCTTATTCATGGCATAAACTTGGTCCTGACTTTGTACCGCAAAGTTAAATTCTGTCGGTTTAAGTGCAATGCTGGTCCCGCGAGGTTCAACAATATGGTCGGCGCAGCCGGATAGTGCCGTAACCGCAAGTAGAGCTAACATCCAGTTTTTCATTGACGGAAACCTCCCGCGTTAAGAACCTCACCAGCCCATTGGTCTTGAGCTTTGTCATAACTACCATCAAGTGCAAAAAAGCGTCGTAACGTGCCGGTTTTTTCCATGGTTGGTAGCTGGATTTGATTGGCTTTTACTGGTTTCACCAAGTTGACGGTTGCCACAATAATCAGCTCGGTTTTGTTGCGTTCTGTTCCTGTGTGACGAAACAGCGCTCCTAAAACAGGAATATCACCAATAAAAGGAATTCGTGTCAGTGATTCGCGCTCTTCACTATTAAGCAAACCACCCAGAACAAAGCTTTGACCGTCACCTAATTCAACGGTGGTTTGTGCACGACGAGTTTTGAAAGCCGGCAAATCAAACACTTCACTGGTGTAGGTGTTATCTAAAGAGCTCACCTCTGGTGATAATGCCAATTTGATTTTGTCGTCACGCAGCACTTTCGCCATCAGATCTAAACGCACACCGAATTCTTTGTAATCGACATCGCTAGCACCATCGACCACCGTCACAACAGGCATCTCACCACCAACTAAGAAGCTTGCTTGCTCGCCAGAAATTACCGATAGATTTGGTTCAGCCAGCACTTGGCCTACCTTGTCAGAGCCGACTGCTGAGATAACAGAAACAATGTCATCGGCACTAAAACTGGTTAACTGATCGACAAAGATGCCAACATCACCGCCAGAGCCCATCTTGATACCAAAATCTTGAATAAAGCTGTGGGAGACTTCTGCAATGGTCAACTTGACGTTAACTTGCTTCGTCGCAGTGACTTCAATGTTGTTCACCACACCTTGATAGGTAGGGCGAGACATAAAATCCACTTGAAGGTCGTCAGTCGAACTATCGAGTTCTGGCATTTCAAAATCATGGTTACTGGAAGACTTACCCAACAACTCACCCACCAAGGCGTAGATATTGTCGCGTTCATTGTCTGAAACGGCACTACCACTCAGTACAACGTTGCTACCAATACCGTTAACCTGAACATCAGAGTATGGATACTGCACTTGAATTTGCTGCTCAATATTGCGGTAGCTTTTGCTGACAATCAGGGTTTGGTTGATAAGCTCAAAACCATCACGGTCAAACACGATGAACGATGCTTCACCTTCTGATTTACCCAGTAACACCACCTTGTGAGCATCGATAACTTGGTAGTCCGCCACTTTTTGGTTGGAAACGAACACAGAATCAACTTCGGCTTTAAACGATAGGGTTCTTGCGCCACCAGCCGAAAGCGTCGTTATGCCCTGAGCCTGTAAAGCCGTGGAAACAAGCATTAAGCAATAGATGCTAAATCGAGTTATGGTTTTCATCTTGCCTCCTAGTTGAATCGATATTCTTTGATCGATTGGGTTTTCGTGGTTTGCCTTTCATCAGCAAAACGAATCACATCGCTTGAGTTCGCATGCAGTTCATCCACAAACTGCTCACCAATCGATTTATGTACCGTAATTTCTGCAATGCGTTTTGCTACCGACAACTTAGCCAACTGACGGTTAGTTACTTGCAACACTAAAGTGACATCAGTGGTTTTCTGGTCGGTCAAGGTGCTGACTGAGCGCTGCTTTGAGGTCATGTACAATACGGGCACTTGAGCAATCAGTGGTGTCATGGTCAGATGTTCGATATCCGACACGGTGTTGTCTGCCGAAAGGTTTTGATCCATGGTGGAAATCACTGAGATATCGACCAAATCACCAACGGCAATCGTTCCTCCTACCACATCATCACCCGGCACTGTGATATTGAACGGAGCGTAACCAGGCTTAGCCATGGTCGAGAGGTAATCGCTTTCTCCCGGAGAAGTCAGCACCTCTTTAGTCACCCATTCACCTTGATTCAGAGCTTCAGTCGCAATTAGGCGCTTGCTCCAATCGAGCTTAATATCGCTATCAATCCCTTGTTGCGCCGCTTGTGACTCGGTTAAGTATTCAATCACCAAATCTCGACGTTGCAGTGCTTCACCTCGTTTTAGATCACGCTTTAACGTCCAGACTTTAAACTTTTTCTCTTCTTTCTTCGGTTGTTGTGTTTGTACAACCGGAGCGGTTGGCTGTGATTGAGTCACGCCATAAAGCCCGACCGAAATGGCAATCGCCGCCAAAACAAGAATGACTTTTGAATTCATGGTTCACCTATAAAGATGCAGCGATGCCAAACAGGCTTCCGAGACAAATGGGCACACCATAAGGCACACCTCTTTCCATCCCAGTAGGATGATTACCTATTTGGCTGACGAGCCACTGCGTCAGAGCGAGCACTCCGCCCAAAGTGACAATCAACCAAATCGTCAACGGCAAGTACTGCGGCGCAATCATCAGTGCAAATGCAGCCAGTAATTTGCTGTCCCCCGCTGCGAGGATTCGTAGTTGAAACAGCACAGCACCTATCACCAATATCGCCATTGAAGACAGTGCGTGACTGTACTCCCCTTTACTCAAGACAAAAAAAACACCCAACAAAGCAACACTTAACGCCACTCCATTGGGTATTTTTCGGTATTTGATGTCTTGATAACTGGCTATAAAAGCCATGGTGGTAAGGGGAAGCAACCACCATAACTGTCCAAGCACTTTCGAACTTATGGGAGCGTAGGTGTATTCGCATTACCAATGTTCGTAGAAATCGTCGTAATTGCATCATTTAGTGCTTTGTATAGAGCTTTATCAAATACAGCTAGTACGACAGCAGACATACATACGCCTAGGATTGCGTATTCAATTGCCGTTACGCCACGCTCATCGTTTTTGAATGATTCGATAAACAGTTGTGTTTTTACAAATAGGTTAGTAAACATTTTGACTCCTCAATTTTTCTAATACGTCAAAAAGATGACGTAGGAGATAGTAAGAATCGAAGGGATTTTGAGCAAACCTAGACGATGGTGCCTGACACTGCTCTGACAAATAGCGAGGTTTCATTCAGGTTGGATTCAGTTTTCGCATAGGAAAACGTTTACTTAATCACAACAAAAATCATTGTGGTCCGATTTTTTCTTTTTCGGCTTAATTCACACTTTGCGTTAATTACGCATTGAGGTAAGGTCAAGGATTACTCGATAAGCCGATAAAACATCGGCACAAACATACACAAAGCAATCACAATGAATTAGGTATAACGACAAATGCAGTTCTCTAAGTTTGGTGAAAAATTTAATCAGTATTCAGGTATCACGCAGTTAATGGACGATTTGAATGATGGTCTGCGCACACCAGGTGCCATCATGCTCGGTGGAGGTAACCCTGCCGCCATTCCTGCCATGCTCGATTACTTTCGCCAAGCCAGTGAGGAAATGCTCGCCAGTGGAGAGCTCGTCGCCGCCCTCGCCAACTATGATGGTCCGCAAGGCAAAGACGCGTTCGTTAAAGCGTTGGCTCAGTTATTCCGTGAAACTTACGGCTGGGATATTTCCGAGAAAAACATCAGCCTAACTAACGGCAGCCAAAGTGGCTTTTTCTACTTGTTCAACTTGTTAGCAGGTAAACAGCCAGACGGTTCGCACAAGAAAGTGCTACTGCCTATCGCGCCTGAGTACATCGGTTATGGTGACGCAGGTATTGATGAAGATATCTTTGTCTCATACCACCCAGAGATCGAGCTGTTGGATAACGGTCTGTTTAAATACCACGTCGATTTTGAGCAGCTAACCGTCGATGACTCTGTTGCGGCAATCTGCGCGTCTCGCCCAACCAATCCAACAGGTAACGTACTGACAGACGAAGAAGTACGTAAACTGGACAAACTAGCACGTGAGAACAACATTCCGCTGATCATTGATAACGCCTACGGTCTGCCGTTCCCGAATATCATTTTTGAAGATGTCGAACCGTTCTGGAATGAAAACACCATCCTGTGCATGAGCCTATCTAAACTTGGCTTGCCAGGTGTGCGTTGTGGGATTGTGATTGCGAGTGAAGAAATCACGCAAGCATTAACCAATATGAATGGCATCATCAGCCTAGCACCGGGCAGTGTTGGTCCAGCGCTGGCAAACCACATCATTGGCAAAGGCGACCTGCTTAAACTGAGTTCAGAGGTGATTAAGCCGTTCTACAAGCAGAAGTCGCTACGTGCAGTTGAACTACTCCAAGAAGCGATTACCGATGAGCGCTTCCGTATTCACAAACCAGAAGGCGCTATCTTCTTATGGCTATGGTTCGATGAACTGCCAATTACGACAATGGAACTGTACCAACGCTTGAAAGCGCGTGGAGTTTTGATTGTTCCGGGTGAATACTTCTTTATTGGCCAGAAGGACGAGTGGGATCATGCACATCAATGCTTGCGTATGAACTACGTTCAAGATGATGAGATGATGCAAAAAGGCATTGCGATTATCGCTGAAGAAGTGGAAAAAGCTTACCGCGAAGGTAAATAGACCGATTGAACTCAGCCGCTTCTCTTTGAAATTGCGGCTTTAAAATAGTGGATTTGAAATCCCCAAACTAAAAAGAGCGCCCTTTTCCATAATGGAAGGCGCTCTTTCTCATTCTATAACCGTGTGGTTAACTGCAGTGTCATCAGCTGATTAGTTGTTTTCAATCAGGTTGTTGCCACCGATAGCAATCTTACGCGGTTGCATTGCTTCTGGAACTTCACGAACTAAATCAACATGAAGCAGACCATTTTCCATTGATGCGCCAACGACTTTTACGTAGTCCGCAAGTTGGAATTTACGTTCAAAATCGCGTTCTGCGATGCCTTGGTAAACGTAGTTTTTACCTTCTTCTGCTTTACGCTCGCCCTTCACGATCAACATGTTTTCGTTTTGAGTCAAATCGAGCTGATCTTCAGCAAAGCCAGCGACTGCCATAGTAATACGGTAGTTGTGCTCGTCTTTTTGCTCGATGTTGTATGGAGGGTAACCGCCAGAAGTGTTCTTCGCAGAGCTTGCTTCCATCAGGTTGAACAGACGGTCGAAGCCAATTGCATTACGGTATAGTGGTGAGAAATCTACATTACGCATAATCTATCCTCTTTTAAGCAATAGTCTTAGCCCAGATGAGGGTCATCCACGTGGCGCATTTATGCAAGAAAACGCCGAGCTAAGGGATCCGATGATTCATTCCTCTGACCTACTCTTTAGGTGCGGGGACATGATGTCGAATCTAGGGTCAAGTTGTGTGCTAAAACTGAGTATCCTCTCTTGAGCGATCTCGTTAAGCGATTCCAGAGGCGCTGTTCTTCTCTTATTGAGCAAGGTAGCCATCCCTCTTCATAACTAGATATAAGGTCGAAAAATGGGCTTTCAAGGGATCCAGTGAAAATATTTTTAGCTCCCCGACTCGGTCCCCTCTCCCTCTCGAAGCGTTCCCATATCCATAGGGCGCAGTCGTTCTCGTATCTCGACTCTTTTATCTCGTTTCTACCCCCATAAAAAAACGCCACCTCTTGCGAGATGGCGTTTTTAGTATGATTTGACTGAGTCTGTACGACTACACGTCTAGGTTTGCTACTTTAAGCGCGTTCTCTTCGATGAAGTTACGACGCGGCTCAACTTGGTCACCCATTAGCGTTGTGAACAATTGGTCTGCGCCTACCGCATCTTCAATGGTTACTTGCATCATGCGACGTGTCTCAGGGTCCATTGTGGTTTCCCAAAGCTGATCTGGGTTCATCTCACCTAGACCTTTGTAGCGCTGTAGACTTAGACCACGACGCGACTCTTTGATTAGCCACTCAAGTGCCGCTGCAAAGCTTGATACCGGCTGAGTACGCTCACCACGTTTGATGTAAGCGCCTTCTTCTAGCAGACCGTCTAGCGCTTCAGATAGATCCGCTAGTTTGCCGTACTCTTTCGAGTTCAGTAGGTCGATGCTTAGTGCGTAGTCATGAGTCACACCGTGAGTACGTACGATGATCTTAGGTAGGTTTAGACCTAGCTCTTCGTGTTGCTCAACTTCGAAGCTGTATTGGCTTGCGCCCACTTCTTTCGCGTTTAGCTGTTCAACTAGCTGTTTTGTCCATGCTTCTACTGCTGCAGCATCGTGACATTGCTCTGCCGTTAGACGCGGCGTGTAGATTAGCTCATGAACTAGTGCGCTTGGGTAACGGCGGCTCATGCGATCCGCCAGCTTGATACCTGCGTTGTATTGCTGAACTAGCTTCTCTAGCGCTTCACCTGCCAATGCTGGCGCTTCTGCGTTTACGTGTAGTGACGCGTTATCAAGTGCCAAAGCAACTTGGTATTGGTTCATCGCGTCTTCGTCTTTGATGTACTGCTCTTGTTTGCCTTTCTTCACTTTGTAAAGCGGTGGCTGAGCGATGTACACGTAGCCACGCTCAATAAGCTCTGGCATTTGACGGTAGAAGAAGGTCAACAGTAGCGTACGGATGTGCGAACCATCGACGTCAGCATCGGTCATGATGATGATGTTGTGGTAACGCAGTTTGTCCGGGTTGTACTCGTCACGACCGATACCACAACCTAGTGCAGTGATCAGTGTTGCTACTTCTTGAGAAGAAAGCATCTTGTCGAAACGTGCTTTTTCTACGTTAAGAATCTTACCTTTTAGCGGTAGGATTGCTTGGTTCTTACGGTTACGGCCTTGTTTTGCGGAGCCGCCTGCCGAATCACCCTCCACTATGTATAGTTCAGAGAGTGCTGGATCTTTTTCCTGACAGTCTGCAAGTTTGCCTGGTAGACCAGCTAGGTCTAGTGCGCCTTTACGACGAGTCATTTCACGAGCTTTACGCGCAGCTTCACGAGCACGAGCTGCATCGATGATTTTCGAACAAACCATCTTCGCTTCTGTCGGGTTCTCAATCAGGAACTCAGACAGTTTCTCACCCATTGCTGATTCAACCGCAGACTTCACTTCAGAAGAAACCAGTTTGTCTTTAGTTTGGCTAGAGAACTTAGGATCTGGCACTTTAACTGAAACAACCGCAGTTAGACCTTCACGAGCGTCATCACCAGATGTTGCTGTTTTCGCCTTCTTAGAGAAACCTTCTTTATCCATAAAGGTATTCAGCGTACGCGTTAACGCAGCACGGAAACCAGCAAGGTGAGTACCACCATCGCGTTGCGGGATGTTGTTAGTGAAACAGTAGATGTTCTCTTGGAAGCCATCGTTCCATTGCATTGCTACTTCAACAGCAATGCCATCTTCACGTTCAAAATCGAAGTGGAAGATTTTCTCAATGATTGGGGTTTTGTTGGTGTTTAGGTGCTCAACGAACGCTTGAATACCACCTTCAAACATGAAGTGGTCACTCTTGTCTGCTTCACGCTCATCAACCAGCTTGATAGAAACACCTGAGTTTAGGAAAGAAAGCTCACGTAGACGTTTTGCTAGGATATCGTAATGGAATTCGATATTTGTGAAGGTTTCAGCGCTTGGCCAGAAGCGGATCTGTGTACCTGTTTGGTCAGTATCACCAATTACTGCTAGTGGCGCTTGAGGCTCACCGTGATGGTAAGTTTGCGTGTGGATATGACCGCCGCGGTGGATAGTCAGAACCACTTTTTCAGACAGTGCGTTTACTACTGAAACACCTACGCCGTGAAGACCGCCCGATACTTTGTATGAGTTATCGTCGAACTTACCACCAGCGTGAAGTACCGTCATGATAACTTCTGCTGCTGATACTTTTTCTTCTGGGTGCATTTCTGTTGGAATGCCACGACCATCATCCGTAACTGAAACCGAGTTGTCCTCATGAATTGTCACAACGATGTCTTTACAGTGACCTGCCAACGCTTCATCAATTGAGTTATCCACCACTTCGAAGACCATGTGGTGAAGACCAGTGCCGTCGTCCGTGTCGCCGATGTACATACCTGGACGCTTACGTACCGCATCCAGACCCTTCAGTACCTTAATACTCGATGAATCGTAATTTTCAGACATGAGTTTCTCTCTTCTAGTTTGACTCTATCCTGCCATGTTCCACATGAAACAATTTGCCCGTATCGTCCAACATATCGGCGATTTGGCTTTCAGTGATAGAGCTTACAAATACTTGTGCGCCCGTCTCTTTCAAGCAGTCAGCAAGACGCTTGCGACGTTGGCTGTCTAATTCCGACGCAAAGTCGTCAATTAGGTAAATACATTGTTTTCCGGTCATTTCGGTAAGATGTTGTCCCTGCGCGACACGCAATGCACACACCATGAGTTTTAATTGACCGCGTGACAAAACGTCCTCAACAGGCGTTCCGTTCACTTTAATGCGCAGATCAGCCTTATTCGGACCACTAAAGGTGTAGCCCAACGACTGATCACGCTCGAAATTTTTTTCTAGTATCTCATGATAAGGGGTATCTTTGTCCCATCCACGATAATACTTTAATTGGATCTCAAATTCTGGCAAAAATGTCTGACAGATGGTTTCCGCTACGCTTTTCATCTGATCGATGTACAGCGCTCGCCATTGACTGATGTTTTCAGCCAAACGCGCCACCTCTTGATCCCAATAACTGAGTTCACGATAACTTCTGGCGGTTTTAAGCAGTGCATTACGTTGCTTGTTAAGACGCTTGAAACGTCCCCATGCATCATAGAAAGCGGGCTCGGTGTGAAACACACCCCAATCGATGAATGCACGACGATGTTTTGGGCCATCCGTTAGTAGATCAAACCCTTCCGGATGTATCAACTGCAAAGGTAAAACTTGTGCGAGTTGTGCCAGTTTTTGCCCAGATTGACCGCCTATTTTAACCTCTGTTGAGCCATCACGCTGCTTATTAATGCCGATAGGTAGCTCAAATTGATCCGAGTTCAAAAAACGACCATGAACAAACAGTTCGTCACACTCATTTTGGATAACTCGGCCCGTCAGCGAACTCTTGAAAGAGCGTCCGTGTCCGAGCAAGTAAATCGCTTCTAGAACACTGGTTTTACCGCTGCCGTTCGGCCCAATAAGAAAGTTAAAGCCTGCTGATAGGTCAATATCACAGGCTTTAATGTTTCGAAACTGCTGAATGATGAGGCGAGAAAGTGGCATTCAGATGGCTTATAGACGAATTGGCATCACCACGTACATGGCACTGTCGTCGTCTGCGTTTTCAATCAACGCACTTGCGTTTGCATCTGACATCGACACACGTACGTTATCGCAACGCAGTGTATTAAGCACATCAAGCACGTAGCTAACGTTGAAGCCGATCTCGATAGCGTCACCTTCAAAGGTCACGTCTAGCATTTCTTCTGCTTCTTCTTGCTCTGGGTTGTTGGCAGTAATGCGCATTTCACTGCCCGCAAGATTCACACGAACACCACGGAATTTTTCATTAGAAAGAATCGCTGCACGAGAAAACGCTTGGCGTAATTCATCACAGCTTGCTTCTAGTGTTTTGGTCGTACTTTGTGGCATTACGCGGCGATAGTCAGGGAAACGGCCATCAACAAGCTTAGAAGTGAAAATAAAGTTGTTCACTTCTGCACGCACATTTGAGCTACCAATTTGCAGTACGACAGGTTGCTCAGGTGCGTCCATTAGCTTCACAAGTTCTTGCACACCCTTACGCGGCACGATGATTTGCTTCTGAGCAAAATCTGCACCGAGTTGTGTTTGAGATACCGCCATACGGTGACCGTCAGTAGCCACGCTACGTAACGTCGTACCGTCGATTTCAAACAACATACCGTTGAGGTAGTAACGAACGTCTTGGTTCGCCATTGAGAATTGTGTTTTCTCGATCAGCGTACGCAGATCAGACTGAGTCAGTGACACTTCCACTTCACTCTGCCAATCTTCAATGTTCGGGAAATCGTTCGCTGGAAGCGTCGCCAGTGAGAAACGGCTACGGCCAGAACGAACTTGTACGCGATCGCCTTCTAGTACGAAGGTGATAATAGAGTCATCTGGTAGACCACGGCAGATATCAAGAAATTTACGAGAAGGAACGGTAATGCTGCCCGCTTCAAAATCCCCTTCTAGAGCCACTTTGCTTACCAATTCCACTTCCAAATCGGTTGCGGTCATGGATAACACGTTCTCTTCTACTTTAATCAGTAGGTTACCAAGAATTGGTAGGGTTGGTCGGCCACCTAGTGCACCCGAAACCTGTTGTAGCGGTTTGATTAAATGACTACGTTCAATGGTAAATTTCATGCTTGGCTCTTTACGCTGTCAGCTCAATTAATGATTTGCTTAGAATACTGTCATTCTAACCGATTACGAAGACAGGGTGCGAATCAAGTTAGAGTAATCTTCTTTAATATCGTGGCTCTCTTCACGCAGCTGCTCAATCTTGCGACATGCATGCAGCACCGTGGTGTGGTCACGACCACCAAATGCATCACCAATTTCAGGCAAGCTGTGGTTGGTCAGCTCTTTTGCCAGCGCCATCGCCAATTGGCGAGGACGAGCAACCGAGCGAGAGCGGCGTTTAGACAGCAAGTCCGCCACTTTAATCTTGTAGTATTCCGCGACCGTCTTTTGAATGTTATCGATCGTTACAAGCTTCTCTTGTAGAGCAAGCAGATCGCGCAGCGCTTCACGAACAAAATCAATCGTAATTGGACGACCAGTGAAGTTGGCGTTTGCAATAACGCGGTTCAGTGCACCTTCCAGTTCACGAACGTTAGAACGTAGACGCTTGGCAATAAAGAACGCCACTTCATCCGCTAGGTGGATTTGGTGGTCTTCGGCTTTCTTCATCAAGATCGCTACGCGGGTTTCTAATTCAGGCGGCTCGATCGCAACCGTTAGACCCCAACCAAAACGTGATTTTAGACGATCTTCCACACCGCTGATCTCTTTTGGATAACGGTCTGAAGTAAGAATGATCTGTTGGTTACCTTCCAATAACGCGTTGAAGGTATGGAAGAATTCTTCCTGTGAACGCTCTTTATTAGCAAAGAACTGAATATCATCGATAAGAAGCGCATCAACACTGCGGTAATAACGTTTGAACTCTTCAATCGCATTGTTTTGCAGTGCTTTTACCATGTCTTGAACAAAACGCTCAGAGTGCATGTACACCACTTTCGCGTTTGGCTTGTTATCCACAATCGCGTTGCCCACGGCATGCAACAAGTGCGTTTTACCTAAGCCCGTGCCACCGTATAGGAACAACGGGTTGTAAGCTGCGCCCGGATTATCTGAAACCTGACGTGCTGCAGCCAAACCCAGTTGGTTCGACTTACCTTCCACGAAGTTGTTGAACTTGTGCTTTGGGTTCACGTTTGAACGATGATTGATGTTCGCGATCGCTTGAGCGTCGTCATCCCACGTTTTATGCACAGGCTTACGAGCTTGCAATTGCGCTGGTGCTGAAGATTCAGCGGCCACATCAGCTGGCGTACGTGTCGGTGCCGGCTTAGGAGCTGCAACTGGGCGACTGCCCACTTCAAAGCGTAAGCTAGGGACGTCGTTACCGCAGTATTCCTGCAGTAGACGATTGATGCTGTTCAGGTACTTGTCGCGAACCCAATCCAAAACAAAGCGGTTTGGAGCGAACAGAGTGAGAGTATTGTCATTGAGCTCCGCTTGTAACGGACGAACCCACATGCTGAATTCTGTAGCTGGTAGCTCTTCTTGAAGCTGCTGCAAACATTGCAACCAAAGCGAAGATGACACGGTGCCCCCACTGAGTATTTGAATTATCGGAAAAGACTGGCAATTTTACCTGTTGATAACCAAGATCGCCAGCAATTGATCGATGATCCAGTGAATAAGATCTAAGTTATTCACAATTATTTCGCCCAACTAAGCGAGATCAACACATCTTGCCCCAAATTTGCCCACACATTGATCCACATTTGGGCAAAATCAGCCAGATCGAGCAATTGGTGATAACTCTGTGAATGAATTTCGGTTCATCGATTTTTTTCGATCGTCATTTCTGCTCTTTCCGATCGTTTTTTCATCATTTATCCCTATATTTTGGCTACTATCTATACCAAATAAGATCTTATTACTCTGAGGTCTAGGTTATTGCACTTGGTTATTTCTTTAATTGAGCTAACTGACAGTAGTATTTCCAACCATAAAAGTATGGAGATGTATTATGAAAAACTGGATTAAGGTTGCCGTTGCAGCCATCGCTTTATCTGCCGCGACCGTTCAAGCGGCAGTCGACACTGCCGCTACTGAAGTAAAAGTAGGCATGTCTGGCCGTTACTTCCCATTCACCTTTGTGAAGCAAGATAAGCTGCAAGGCTTTGAAGTGGATATGTGGGATGAGATCGGTAAACGTAACGATTACAAAATCGAATACGTAACAGCGAACTTTTCTGGTTTGTTTGGCCTTCTAGAGACAGGCCGTATTGATACCATCTCAAACCAGATCACCATGACAGACGCACGTAAAGCGAAATACCTGTTTGCAGACCCATACGTGGTAGATGGCGCGCAAATCACGGTACGTAAAGGCAACGACAGTATTCAAGGTGTGGAAGATCTAGCAGGCAAAACCGTTGCGGTTAACCTAGGCTCTAACTTTGAGCAGTTGCTTCGCAGCTACGACAAAGACGGCAAGATCAACATCAAGACTTACGATACTGGTATTGAGCACGATGTAGCGCTAGGCCGTGCTGATGCGTTCGTTATGGACCGTCTGTCTGCATTAGAACTGATTAAGAAAACCGGTCTACCGCTACAACTTGCGGGTGAACCATTTGAAACGATTCAAAACGCTTGGCCATTCGTTGATAACGAAAAAGGTCGTAAGCTACAGGCAGAAGTGAATAAAGCACTTGAAGAGATGCGTGCCGACGGAACAGTAGAGAAGATTTCTGTGAAATGGTTTGGTGCCGACATCACTAAGTAAAACTTCTCTTCTTTTAGGACGCAGAGCTTTATCTCGCGTCCTTTTTTAACTCAATGACAAGGTGGAACTTCGTATTCCACCTTTTCTTTTCTCAAGGTAAGTCGTATGGGATTTGATTTTAATTACATGTTGGAATTGTTGCCAATACTGCTCAAGTATCTTGGCACAACCATGGAAATGGCCACATGGGGATTGGTCTTTTCACTGATTCTAGCCGTTATTTTAGCGAACATTCGCGTATTTAAGCTGCCATTTCTCGACCAATTGAGCCAACTTTACATCAGCTTCTTCCGTGGTACTCCGCTTTTGGTACAACTGTTTTTGCTCTACTACGGCTTACCGCAAATCTTCCCATTCATGGTGGGCATTGATGCCTTTTCTGCGGCAGTGATTGGCTTAACGCTCCACTTTGCCGCTTATATGGCAGAGAGTATTCGCGCTGCCATCATTGGTATCGATCGCAGTCAGATGGAAGCGAGCTTGTCAGTGGGGATGACAACACCTCAAGCAATGCGTCGGGTGATTTTGCCACAAGCAACGCGCGTCGCACTGCCTTCTCTTATGAACTATTTCATCGATATGATTAAGTCCACTTCCCTTGCCTTCACGCTGGGTGTGGCTGAAATCATGGCTAAAGCGCAGATGGAGGCCTCTTCTAGCTTCCGCTTCTTCGAAGCTTTCCTTGCCGTCGCTCTTATCTACTGGGGTGTGGTGGTGATTCTGACTCGAGTACAAATTTGGGCAGAAGCGAAATTGAATAAGGCGTACGTACGATGATCAAATTAGAAAATATCCACAAACGCTTTGGCGAAACAGAAGTCCTCAAAGGTATTGATCTCGATATCAAGCAAGGTGAGATCATCGTTATTATTGGCTCAAGTGGTACGGGTAAATCGACACTTCTACGTACTGTTAACTTCTTAGAGCAAGCGGATGAAGGTCGCATTACCATCGATGACATCTCCGTCGACACACAAAAGCATACCAAAGCCGAAGTATTGGCTCTGCGCCGCCGAACTGGGTTCGTTTTCCAAAACTATGCCCTATTTGCTCATATGAACGCGCGTCAGAACATCGCAGAAGGCTTGATCACGGTACGCGGTTGGAAAAAAGAAGACGCTCTCAAGCGTGCTCAAGAAATTCTGGATGACATCGGCCTTGGCGATAAAGGAGAAAGTTATCCAGCGGCTCTGTCTGGTGGCCAACAACAACGTGTGGGTATCGGCCGAGCGATGGCGCTGCAACCGGAACTGCTGCTTTTTGATGAGCCAACGTCTGCGTTGGATCCGGAATGGGTTGGAGAAGTTCTCTCATTAATGAAGAAGTTAGCCAATCAACATCAAACAATGTTAGTGGTCACGCACGAGATGCAATTTGCTAAAGAAGTGGCGGATAGAGTGATCTTTATGGCCGAAGGCAACATCGTTGAACAAGGTTCTCCACAAGATATCTTCGATAATCCACAAGATCCTCGTTTGAAAAAATTCCTTAACCAAGTTGGAATAGAGTAAAGATCAAGCATCAAGATCAATCGATCCTTGAGATTTTACTCACACTACGTATAATCGCCCGGCCGGAATTTCGTACTCATGAGTCATTGACACATTATGTGAGTGTGATTACAATTCCGCCTCTTTGTTGAGAGGCGTCGGTTGTTCTTCTTTAATAAAGAGCTTCTTTATATAAAGAAAGCAAAATGCCCACGCCGGGTTTAACAAGAACCTAAAACTACTGATCAGTAAAGGTAATTATCATGAAACGCACTTTTCAACCTACAGTTCTAAAGCGCAAGCGTACTCACGGCTTCCGTGCTCGCATGGCAACTAAGAACGGTCGTAAAGTTATCAACGCACGTCGTGCAAAAGGCCGTGCGCGCCTATCAAAATAATCGCTAGTTTATTTTGAACACGTACGCGTTTAATCGGGAGTTACGCTTGTTAACTCCCGAGCATTATCAAAACGTCTTCCAGCAAGCTCATCGAGCTGGCTCGCCTCATTTCACCATCATTGCACGCAATAACAAACTTTCTCATCCTCGATTAGGTTTAGCTGTTCCGAAAAAGCAAATCAAAACTGCTGTTGGTCGTAACCGCTTTAAGCGTTTGGCTCGTGAAAGCTTTCGTAACAATCAACATCAACTTCCAAATAAAGATTTTGTTGTGATTGCAAAGAAAAGCGCGCAAGATTTAAGCAATGAGGAATTATTTAAGTTGTTTGATAAGCTATGGCATCGCCTGTCTCGCCCTTCACGTGGATAGCCATTGGGCTCATTAATCTATATCGCTGGTTTATCAGCCCTCTGATTGGTCCTCGTTGCCGGTTCACTCCAACTTGTTCCACTTACGCGCTAGAAGCTTTGAGAGCTCACGGTTTTGTAAAAGGATGTTGGTTATCAGGCAAACGTCTATTAAAATGCCACCCTTTGAATGAAGGGGGGTATGACCCCGTTCCACCAGTCCAAAAACAAGACAGAGATAACTAACGATGGATTCTCAACGTAATATCCTGCTTATCGCTCTGGCACTGGTTTCTTTCTTGCTGTTTCAACAATGGCAAGTAGCAAAGAATCCAGCACCTCAAGCGGTTGAACAGGCTCAATCAAGCAGTACTCTACCTGCACCATCTTTTGCTGATGACTTGGATCCAGTTCCTGGCCAACAGCAAGCTTCTGCAAAAACTATCACAGTAACGACTGATGTTTTAACTCTGTCGATCGACACCGTTGGTGGCGATGTGGTACATGCCGACCTGAACAAATACGCTGCTGAACTTGATTCATCAGACCCATTCGTTCTGCTAAAAGACACTAAAGGCCACCAGTTCATCGCACAAAGCGGTCTAGTGGGTCCTCAAGGTATCGACCTTAGCAGCACTAACCGTCCTCACTACAACGTGAGCGCAGACAGCTTTACTCTAGCTGACGGTCAAGACGAACTACGCGTTCCAATGACATTCACTGCAAACGGTATCGAATACATCAAAACTTACGTATTCAAACGTGGCAGCTACGCACTGAACGTAGAATACGATGTTGTGAACAACTCTGGTAACAACGCAACATTTGGTATGTACGCTCACTTGCGTCAAAACCTAATGGACGCTGGTGGTAGCATCACAATGCCGACTTACCGTGGCGGTGCTTACTCAACAGAAGACGTTCGTTACAAGAAATACAGCTTTGAAGATATGCAGGATCGTAACCTGTCTATCAACCTAGCAGATGGCCAAGGTTGGGCAGCAATGATCCAACACTACTTCGCTGCAGCTTGGATCCCACGCAACGAACCGGGTACTAACCTGTACACTCGCGTGATTGGTAACCTAGGTGACATCGGCGTACGTATGCCAAACAAAACTATCGCAACGGGTGACCAAGCGAAGTTTGAAGCAACACTATGGGTTGGTCCTAAGCTACAAAAAGAAATGGCTGCAGTAGCACCAAACCTAGACCTAGTAGTGGACTACGGCTGGCTATGGTTCATCGCTAAACCACTTCACTCACTGCTTGCTTTCATCCAAAGCTTTGTGGGTAACTGGGGTGTAGCAATCATCTGTTTGACCTTCATCGTTCGTGGTGCAATGTACCCACTAACTAAAGCGCAATACACGTCTATGGCGAAAATGCGCATGCTACAGCCTAAGCTGCAAGCAATGCGCGAGCGTATCGGTGATGACCGTCAGCGCATGAGCCAAGAAATGATGGAACTGTACAAGAAAGAGAAAGTGAACCCACTGGGTGGCTGTCTACCTCTTATCCTACAGATGCCTATCTTCATCGCGCTTTATTGGGCACTAATGGAATCGGTTGAGCTACGTCACTCTCCATTCTTCGGTTGGATTCATGACCTTTCAGCGCAGGACCCTTACTACATCCTGCCTCTACTGATGGGTGCGTCAATGTTCCTAATCCAGAAGATGAGCCCAACAACAGTAACGGATCCAATGCAGCAGAAGATCATGACCTTTATGCCGGTTATGTTTACCTTCTTCTTCTTGTTCTTCCCATCAGGCCTAGTTCTATACTGGTTGGTGTCGAACATCGTTACGCTTATCCAGCAAACTTTGATTTACAAAGCGCTGGAGAAAAAAGGCTTACACACTAAGTAACCTTGATAGAAAAGCATAAGAAAGGCGGCCAAAAGGTCGCCTTTTTGTTTTTGGCTGATTACAATTCAGCTAATTAATTGGTTCTGGCTCCCTAGGGGTGTAAACCCTATAGCCCAGCTCAAAAGGCAAGATTATGACTACAGATACGATTGTCGCTCAGGCTACCGCACCCGGTCGTGGTGGTGTCGGCATTATTCGTGTTTCTGGCCCTAAGGCCAATCAAGTGGCGCTAGAAGTCACAGGTAAGACGCTAAAGCCTCGCTACGCAGAGTATCTGCCATTTCAAGCGGAAGATGGCACCGTGCTAGACCAAGGCATTGCCCTGTACTTCCCTAACCCACATTCGTTTACAGGCGAAGACGTACTTGAACTGCAAGGCCACGGTGGCCCTGTGGTAATGGATATGCTGATTAAGCGTATCTTGGGTATCGACGGCGTACGTGCCGCTCGACCAGGTGAGTTCTCAGAACGCGCCTTCCTAAACGACAAGATGGACCTAACTCAAGCAGAAGCGATTGCCGACCTGATTGATGCCAGCTCAGAAGAAGCAGCAAAATCAGCACTGCAATCACTGCAAGGCCAGTTCTCACAACGCATCCAAACGCTGGTGGAATCTCTGATCCACTTACGTATCTACGTGGAAGCCGCCATTGACTTTCCAGAAGAAGAAATCGACTTTTTGGCCGATGGTAAAGTGTCTGGTGACCTACAAACAATCATCGATAACCTAGATGCGGTACGTAAAGAAGCCAACCAAGGCGCGATCATGCGTGAAGGCATGAAAGTCGTAATTGCTGGTCGTCCTAATGCTGGTAAATCAAGTCTATTGAACGCTCTATCTGGCAAAGAATCCGCTATCGTGACGGATATCGCCGGTACCACGCGTGACGTATTGCGTGAACACATCCATATCGATGGCATGCCTTTACACATCATCGATACCGCTGGTCTGCGTGATGCTTCTGATGAAGTAGAGAAAATCGGTATCGAGCGTGCATGGGATGAAATCGCCCAAGCAGACCGTGTTCTGTTTATGGTTGATGGCACCACAACCGATGCAACGGATCCAAAAGACATTTGGCCAGACTTCGTTGATCGCTTGCCAAACAGTATTGGCATGACGGTGATCCGCAACAAAGCGGATCAAACGGGCGAAGATATGGGGATCTGCCATGTAAACGATCCGACACTGATTCGCCTTTCTGCAAAAACCGGTGCAGGTGTGGATGCTTTACGTACTCACTTAAAAGAGTGCATGGGCTTCTCAGGCAATACCGAAGGCGGCTTTATGGCTCGTCGTCGTCACCTAGATGCGCTAGAACGTGCTGCTCAGCACCTTCAAATCGGCCAAGAACAGCTTGAAGGCTATATGGCGGGGGAAATCTTGGCAGAAGAGCTGCGTATTACTCAGCAGCACTTGAATGAGATTACTGGCGAGTTCAGCTCTGATGACCTCCTCGGCAGAATCTTCTCCTCATTCTGTATCGGTAAATAATCAAAACGCGCGGTGTTAAGCATAAGTTTAACGCCGCGTTTCTTTTTGTACTGACGCACTGTGGTTACCCAAGGCGTGAGTATGGCTCAATAAAGGAAGACACATGATCCACATTATTACAGGCAGTACGTTAGGTGGCGCAGAATACGTAGGTGATCACCTGAGTGATCTGCTAAATGAAAACGGTTTAGAAACGACGATCCACAACCAACCAGAATTGTCATCGATCGAGAACCAAGGCACTTGGCTAGTGATCACTTCAACTCACGGCGCGGGCGAATACCCAGATAATATCCAACCTTTTATTGCTGCGTTACAAAACACACCACCTAAGATGGCCGATGTGAAGTTCGCAGTGATTGCGATTGGAGATTCAAGCTACGATACATTCTGCGCTGCAGGCCAGCATGCTTATGACCTGTTAGAAGACATTGGTGCAACGCCTATCACTGACTGCTTGAAGATTGATGTACTCAGCCATGATGTACCTGAAGACGCCGCAGAGGTGTGGTTGAAGGAGAATCTGGCACGCTTTACCGCTTAATTCCTCTCTTACAGAGTCGCATCGCGGCTCTGTTTCTCCCCTTAGTGAATAACTTCCTACAAAACTTTTTGTTCAACCGCTCAAAAAACACCCAAACTAGCTGTGGATAAGTAAGGTAAGATCCGGTGACTTTCCTTTAGTTATCCCAATAACAACTTTGATCCGTTTTACCCCCTGTGTATAACCCCGCATTTTGATCTCAGGAAATCCTCGATCTGATCAAGTCATGATCACAAGATATGATCCAAAGAAGATCCATGATCTTGTTGATCATTTTCTAGTTATCCACAGAAACGGTCGATCCTAATAATAGATCCAATAAAAGATCATATATATAGATCTTATATATATAGTCTTAGGGACTAAAATTTGAAAAGCGAGAAAACGATTCTCTCTCACAGAGAAAAAAGGTAAAATACCGCTCTTTTTTATCTGTCCATTAAACCCTTTGAATACCTGAGGTCAGTTCATGCTTTATCACGAAAACTTTGACGTCATTGTTGTCGGTGGCGGACACGCAGGAACGGAAGCCGCGCTCGCATCTGCACGCACAGGACAAAAAACACTCCTTCTTACCCACAACATCGATACATTAGGCCAGATGTCATGTAATCCGGCGATTGGTGGTATCGGTAAAGGTCACTTAGTAAAAGAAGTGGATGCTATGGGCGGTCTGATGGCAGAAGCCATTGACCATGCGGGTATTCAATTCCGAACGCTAAATGCCTCTAAAGGTCCAGCAGTTCGTGCAACTCGCGCGCAGGCGGACCGTGCATTGTACAAGGCGTACGTACGCAACGCGCTAGAAAACGCACCAAACCTAACTCTGTTCCAACAATCGGTTGATGATCTGATAGTGGACCAAGATCGTGTGGTTGGCGTTGTGACTCAAATGGGTCTGAAATTCCACGCAAAAGCGGTGGTTTTAACCGTAGGTACTTTCCTTGGCGGTAAGATCCACATTGGTATGGAAAGCTCTTCAGGCGGTCGCGCTGGGGATCCACCATCGATCGCATTGGCGGATCGATTACGTGAACTTCCATTCCGTGTGGATCGTCTGAAAACGGGCACACCACCACGTATCGATGCTCGCAGTGTCGATTTCTCTGTGTTAGAAGCACAGCACGGTGACAACCCAACACCAGTATTCTCATTCATGGGTAAACGTGAGCATCAGCCGCGTCAAATCCCATGTTTTATTACTCACACCAATGAGCAAACTCATGATGTGATCCGCAATAACCTTGATCGCAGCCCAATGTACGCAGGCGTGATCGAAGGTATTGGTCCGCGCTACTGCCCGTCTATCGAAGACAAAGTGATGCGTTTTGCGGATAAAAACAGTCACCAAATCTTCATTGAGCCAGAAGGCCTAACCACGCACGAGTTATACCCGAATGGTATTTCCACCAGCTTGCCGTTTGACGTGCAAGTACAAATCGTTCGTTCAATGAAAGGTTTTGAAAACGCACACATCGTTCGCCCAGGTTACGCGATTGAGTACGATTTCTTCGACCCACGTGATTTGAAGCAAACTTACGAGACCAAGTTCATCAGCGGTCTGTTCTTTGCGGGTCAAATCAACGGTACAACTGGCTACGAAGAAGCGGCAGCACAAGGTTTGATGGCAGGCTTGAACGCAAGTTTACACAGTCAAGGCAAAGAAGGCTGGAGCCCACGCCGTGACCAAGCTTACATGGGTGTGCTGATTGACGACTTGTCGACCATGGGTACCAAAGAACCGTACCGTATGTTCACATCTCGTGCTGAATACCGTCTGTTGCTGCGTGAAGATAACGCCGATCTACGTTTAACGGAAAAAGGGCGTGAACTAGGTTTGATTGATGATGCTCGTTGGGCACGTTTCAACGAAAAAATCGAGAACATGGAAACCGAGCGTCAACGTCTGAAATCGACGTGGATGAACCCAAATTCTGCAGGTATCGATGAGCTGAACAAGCTATTGAAAACACCAATGGCACGTGAGGCAAGCGGTGAAGATCTTCTTCGTCGTCCAGAGATCTCATACTCACAATTGACGCAATTGGATGCTTTTGCTCCTGCTCTCGAAGATCAACAAGCGTCAGAGCAAGTTGAAATTCAAGTCAAGTACGATGGTTACATCAAGCGTCAGCAAGAAGAGATCGAAAAATCACTGCGCCATGAGCACACTAAGCTCCCTGCGGACTTGGATTACAAAGACGTGAAAGGTCTGTCCAACGAAGTAGTCGCTAAGCTGACAGAAGCAAAACCAGAAAGCATCGGTATTGCATCACGTATTTCTGGTATCACGCCGGCTGCGATTTCGATTCTGCTTGTTCACCTGAAGAAGCATGGCTTGCTGAAAAAAGGTGAGGAAGAGTAATGAGCGCTTTACGCACAAGATTGGATGCTCTGATCGCCCAGACTGATTTGGAAGTGTCTGAAAAACAACGCGAGCAGTTAGTCGGTTACGTCGAACTGCTCGACAAGTGGAACAAAGCATACAACCTGACGTCGGTTCGTGACCCACTTGAGATGCTAGTGAAACATATCCTTGATAGCATCGTCGTTAGCACTCACTTACCAGGTGAGCGTTTTATCGATGTTGGCACAGGACCTGGTTTACCAGGTATTCCATTGGCAATCATGAATCCAGAGAAGACCTTCTTCTTGCTCGATAGCCTTGGCAAACGCATCCGCTTTATCAAGCAAGTTGTGCACACGCTAGGGCTGAAAAATGTGACGGCAATTCAAAGTCGCGTCGAAGAATTCCAGCCAGAAGAAAAATTTGATGGCGTTTTGAGTCGAGCTTTTGCTTCAATGACGGACATGGTGGAATGGTGTCATCATCTGCCTAAACAAGATTCTGGGGTGTTCTTGGCTTTGAAAGGTCTTCACCCTAAAGATGAAATAGATCTGCTTCCTGAATGGTGTAGTGTGACGGAGATCATATCTTTAGCTGTTCCTGAGTTGGAAGGTGATCGTCATCTAGTAATCTTATCGCGCAAGGAAAATTAGCGAGGTAATCGTGGGTAAAATTGTAGCAATCGCCAACCAGAAAGGTGGGGTCGGCAAAACAACAACGTGCATTAACTTAGCAGCTTCGATGGCGGCAACAAAGCGCAAGGTTTTGGTGATCGATCTCGACCCTCAAGGCAATGCTACGATGGCCAGTGGCGTCGACAAGTACATGGTTGACGCGACGGCGTATGATCTTCTGGTTGAAGATACCCCGTTTGATCAAGTGGTTTGTACTGAAACCACAGGGAAATACGATCTGATTGCAGCGAACGGCGACGTCACCGCTGCAGAAATCAAATTGATGGAAGTATTCGCGCGCGAGGTGCGTCTGAAAAACGCCCTTGCGTCAGTTCGCGATAACTATGATTTCATCTTTATTGATTGTCCTCCTTCTCTAAACCTTCTTACAATCAATGCTATGGCCGCAGCCGACTCTGTGCTGGTGCCGATGCAATGTGAATACTTTGCGTTAGAAGGTTTAACTGCTCTTATGGATACAATCAGCAAGTTAGCGGCCGTGGTCAATGAAAACCTCAAAATCGAAGGTTTACTGCGTACCATGTACGATCCACGTAACCGCCTGTCTAATGAAGTATCCGATCAACTTAAAAAACACTTTGGTAGTAAAGTTTACCGTACTGTGATCCCACGTAATGTGCGTTTGGCCGAAGCGCCGAGCCACGGTAAACCTGCAATGTACTATGACAAGTACTCTGCGGGCGCCAAAGCGTATCTTGCTTTAGCGGGCGAAATGCTCCGCCGCGAAGAAATCCCAGTTTAACTCTCTAACCTAAGGAATTCATCCTATGTCTAAGCGTGGTCTAGGAAAAGGACTGGATGCGTTGTTGTCGACCAGTTCGTTGGCTCGTGAAAAACAGCATATTGCATCGCACAGCCAAGCATTGTCGGCAGACGGTGAACTGACTGATTTGGCGATTGGTCAATTGCAGCCTGGTGTTTACCAACCGCGTAAAGATATGGCGCCAGAAGCGCTAGAAGAACTCGCAGCTTCAATTCAATCGCAAGGCATCATTCAGCCGATCGTGGTTCGCCAAGTGGCGAGTGGCCAGTTTGAAATCATCGCTGGTGAACGCCGTTGGCGCGCAGCAAAGCAAGCCGGTCTAAAACGAGTACCTTGTTTGGTGAAAAAGGTCGAAGACCGTGCCGCTATTGCGATGGCGCTTATCGAGAACATTCAACGTGAAGATTTGAATGTGATTGAAGAAGCTCAAGCGCTTGAGCGTCTACAGGATGAATTCACGCTAACGCATCAGCAAGTGGCCGATGTGATTGGCAAATCAAGAACCACTGTTAGTAACCTATTACGTCTAAATCAGTTAGAAATTGATGTAAAAGGTCTGGTTGCAGACAAAAAATTAGAAATGGGTCATGCTCGAGCTCTGTTAGCCTTGGAAAGCGAGCAGCAGGTTGAAGTGGCTCAACAAGTGGCTAAGAAGCAAATGACCGTTCGCCAAACCGAACAGTTAGTAAAAAAGTGCTTAGCCCCACAAAATGAGCAAAAAGCTCAACAAGAAGATACCGAAGCGGAGCAAATGTCGCATAAATTGAGTCAACTGCTTGATGCTAAGGTTTCTTTGGTCCGTTCTGCAAACGGCAAAGCGAAAGTGACGATAAGTCTTGATGAGCCTCACAAATTGGATCAACTGATTGCCAAGCTAGAGGCCTAAATGAGATAATTGATTTAGGTCAATTAATTAAAATAATCGAATTTTGTGTGAAAGTTGTCGGATTGTAAACAAAACTGTAAGTTTTTGATGCAATATAATTGCATTCAATTGTTCGCACCGTATAATTTTCGCCAATTTCCCTGCACAGAGAGTTTAGTGCAAAGTGGATATTACTAGAGGTACGAATACATGGTAGCTGCGTTAGCTAGACCAGGACGAGAGCTCGCAAAGCAATTGTTAATGATCCAGTCTGGCGCGGTTATTTTTGTGGCTGCAGGAATGGCGATAGCCGTGAATCCTGAATGGGGAATTTCAGCGCTGGTAGGTGGAGGCATCTTTGTTGTTGCCAATGCTGTCTTTGCGCTATGTGCTTTTATGTTTAGTGGGGCTCGCGCTGCCAAGCGTATCGCGGCGTCTTTCTACACAGGTGAAGTACTGAAAATCCTCATCACGGTTGTGTTGTTCTACGTAGCCTACATGTATATGCAGGTGGAACTTGTTCCCCTCAAACTAACCTATTTGCTGGTACTAGGTATTAATATCTGTGCACCAGTGCTATTCATTAACAACAAAAAATAGGATGAGTTATGGCTGCGCCAGGTGAAGCGCTAACATCGTCCGGTTACATTGCCCACCACTTATCAAACCTTTCTTTAGCTAAGTTAGGCTTGGTAGCGGATGAAGCAAGTTTCTGGAACGTACATATCGATAGCCTGTTTTTTTCTTGGTTTACTGGTTTAATCTTCCTCGGAATTTTTTACAAAGTAGCGAAGAGAACAACAGCGGGTGTACCGGGTAAGCTTCAGTGTGCTGTAGAAATGATCGTTGAATTTGTCGCGGAAAACGTCAAAGACACGTTCCATGGACGCAACCCACTGATCGCGCCTTTAGCACTGACTATCTTTTGTTGGGTATTTTTGATGAACGTGATGGACTTAGTTCCTATCGACTTCTTACCGTACCCAGCAGAGCATTGGCTAGGTATCCCTTATCTTAAGGTTGTACCGTCTGCTGATGTGAATATCACCATGGCTATGGCTCTAGGCGTTTTCGCATTGATGATCTACTACAGCATCAAAGTGAAAGGTCTAGGTGGATTCGCAAAAGAACTTGCACTACATCCATTCAATCACCCACTGATGATTCCGTTTAACCTACTGATTGAAGTGGTATCGCTACTAGCGAAGCCTCTATCACTTGGTATGCGTCTATTCGGTAACATGTTCGCGGGTGAGGTTGTATTCATTCTTTGTGCGGCAATGCTACCATGGTACTTGCAATGGATGGGTTCACTACCGTGGGCAATCTTCCATATCTTGGTTATTACGATTCAAGCCTTCGTATTCATGATGTTGACAATTGTTTACCTGTCAATGGCACACGAAGACGCTGATCATTAATTTTTTAAGCTTTTTATTTGGGCACTAAGCCAACAACTATAAATTGGAGATAGTAATGGAAACTTTACTGAGCTTTTCTGCAATCGCCGTAGGTATTATCGTCGGTCTTGCTTCTCTTGGTACAGCGATTGGTTTCGCACTACTAGGTGGTAAATTCCTAGAAGGTGCAGCACGTCAACCAGAAATGGCTCCTATGCTACAAGTTAAGATGTTCATCATCGCAGGTCTACTTGATGCGGTTCCAATGATCGGTATCGTAATCGCGCTACTATTCACATTCGCAAACCCATTCGTTGGTCAACTAGGTTAATCACCTTTAACTCGGGACGAGCTCAGGCTTGTCACTGATTAACACTAAGTCCAAATAGAGGGGTAGCTGTTGTGAACATAAACGCAACTCTGCTAGGTCAAGCAATCTCGTTCGCACTATTTGTGTGGTTCTGCATGAAGTATGTATGGCCACCATTGATGCAAGCGATCGAAGAGCGTCAGAAGAAAATTGCTGATGGTCTTCAAGCAGCGGAACGTGCTGCAAAAGACTTGGATCTAGCACAAGCCAACGCTTCTGATCAGATGAAAGAAGCGAAGCGCACAGCAACTGAGATCATCGACCAAGCGAACAAGCGTAAGTCTCAAATTATTGATGAAGCTCGCGAGGAAGCTCAGGCAGAACGCCAGAAAATCCTAGCGCAAGCGGAAGCAGAACTTGAAGCTGAACGTAATCGTGCACGCGATGAGCTGCGCAAACAAGTTGCTACTCTGGCTGTAGCTGGTGCCGAGAAAATCCTTGAGCGTACTATCGATAAAGACGCTCAGAAAGATATTCTCGACAACATTACTGCAAAACTTTAAGTCTGGGGGCGCATATGTCTGATATGACTACAATCGCACGCCCCTATGCTAAAGCAGCTTTTGACTTTGCTGTAGACAAAGACCAATTGGACCAATGGGGCCAAATGTTGTCTTTCGCTACTGAAGTTGCCATAAACGAACAAATGAATGAACTTCTAACGGGTTCTGTTTCTGCTGACAAATTGGCGGAGATTTTTGTTGCAGTTTGCGGTGAACAAGTTGATGCACACGGTCAAAACCTGATTAAGGTTATGGCTGAGAATGGTCGTCTAACGGCCCTTCCTGATGTTTGTGAGCAATTCTTCTTATTGAAGAAAGAGCATGAGAAAGAAATCGATGTTGAAGTCATTTCAGCAAGCGAACTTTCTGATGAACAGCTAGCAAACATTGGCAGCAAACTTGAAGTGCGTCTTGAACGCAAAGTGAAGCTGAATTGCAGCGTAGATGAGACCCTACTTGGTGGGGTTATTATTCGAGCCGGAGACCTAGTCATCGATGACTCAGCGCGAGGTCGTTTGAACCGCCTGAGCGATGCATTGCAGTCTTAATGGGGATTGGAGCATGCAACTTAATTCCACGGAAATTAGCGATCTAATCAAACAGCGTATCGAATCTTTCGACGTTGTTAGTGAAGCTCGCAACGAGGGTACTATCGTATCGGTAAGCGATGGTATCATCCGCATCCACGGCCTAGCGGACGTGATGCAAGGTGAAATGATTGAATTACCGGGTGGCCGTTATGCACTAGCACTTAACCTTGAGCGTGACTCGGTTGGTGCGGTAGTAATGGGTCCATATGCTGACCTTAAGGAAGGCATGAAAGTTACAGGTACTGGCCGCATTCTTGAAGTGCCAGTTGGTCCAGAACTTCTAGGTCGCGTAGTGAACACACTAGGTGAGCCTATCGATGGTAAAGGTCCAATCGAAGCTAAATTGACTTCGCCTGTAGAAGTAATTGCACCAGGTGTAATCGACCGTAAATCGGTAGACCAACCTGTACAAACTGGTTACAAATCAGTTGACTCAATGATCCCAATCGGTCGTGGTCAGCGTGAGCTTGTTATCGGTGACCGTCAGACTGGTAAAACAGCAATGGCGATCGATGCGATTATCAACCAGAAAGACTCTGGTATTTTCTCAATCTACGTAGCAATCGGTCAGAAAGCATCGACTATCGCTAACGTAGTTCGCAAACTAGAAGAGCACGGCGCGCTAGCTAACACTATCGTTGTTGTTGCATCTGCTTCTGAATCTGCAGCGCTACAATACCTAGCGCCATACGCAGGTTGTGCGATGGGTGAATACTTCCGCGATCGCGGTGAAGACGCACTGATTGTTTACGATGATCTATCTAAGCAAGCGGTAGCTTACCGTCAGATCTCTCTACTACTAAAACGTCCACCAGGCCGTGAGGCATTCCCAGGTGACGTATTCTACCTACACTCGCGTCTACTAGAGCGTGCAGCTCGTGTAAACGAAGAGTACGTAGAGCGTTTCACTAATGGTGAAGTGAAAGGTAAGACTGGTTCTCTAACTGCTCTTCCTATCATCGAAACTCAAGCAGGTGACGTTTCAGCATTCGTACCGACTAACGTAATCTCGATTACCGATGGTCAGATCTTCCTACAAACTGAGCTATTCAACGCGGGCGTACGTCCAGCGGTTGACCCAGGTATCTCAGTATCTCGTGTAGGTGGTTCAGCTCAGACGAAAATCATCAAGAAGCTATCTGGCGGTATCCGTACTGCACTAGCTCAGTACCGTGAACTAGCGGCATTTGCACAGTTCTCGTCTGACCTTGATGAAGCGACGAAGAAACAGCTAGACCATGGTCAAAAAGTTACAGAACTAATGAAGCAGAAGCAGTACGCTCCAATGTCTGTATTTGACCAAGCACTAGTAATCTTCGCGGCAGAGCGCGGCTATTTAGCAGATGTTGAACTAAGCAAACTGCTAGATTTCGAAGCGTCTCTACTATCGTACGCTCGCGGTCAATACGCTGAATTCGCAGCTGAGATCGACAAGACGGGTGCATACAACGATGAAGTTGAAGCTCAGTTGAAGAAACTGACTGACGACTTCGTAGCAACCCAAACTTGGTAATTAGGTCGGTGGCAGTTTCTGCCACCAACTAACGGAGAGTAACGATGGCCGGCGCAAAAGAGATACGTAATAAAATCGGTAGTGTTAAAAGCACTCAGAAAATTACGAAAGCGATGGAAATGGTAGCAGCTTCAAAAATGCGTCGTTCTCAAGACGCAATGGAAGCTTCTCGTCCATACGCTGAAACAATGCGTAAAGTGATCGGTCATGTGGCTAATGCAAATCTAGAGTACCGTCATCCGTACCTAGAAGAGCGTGAAGCTAAACGTGTTGGTTACATCATCGTTTCGACAGACCGTGGTCTGTGTGGTGGTTTGAACATTAACGTGTTCAAAAAAGCCGTTACAGACATGCAATCATGGAAAGAGAAAGGTGCTGAAGTTGAACTGGCTGTAATTGGTTCAAAAGCAACAGCTTTCTTCAAACATGGTGGCGCAAAAGTTGCGGCACAGGTTTCTGGTCTGGGCGATAGCCCAAGCCTAGAAGACCTAATCGGTTCTGTTGGCGTAATGCTTAAGAAATACGATGAAGGTGAACTGGATCGTCTATATGTGGTGTTCAACAAGTTTGTGAACACTATGATTCAGCAACCAACGATCGATCAATTGCTACCTTTGCCTAAATCGGACAGCGAAGAGATGCAGCGTGAGCACTCATGGGACTACATCTATGAGCCTGAGCCAAAACCTCTATTAGACACACTTCTAGTGCGTTACGTAGAGTCTCAGGTATACCAAGGTGTGGTTGAGAACCTTGCTTGTGAGCAAGCGGCTCGAATGATTGCGATGAAGGCTGCAACGGATAACGCAACCAACTTGATTGAAGATTTAGAACTTGTGTACAACAAAGCCCGTCAGGCTGCGATCACACAAGAACTATCGGAAATCGTTGGTGGTGCATCTGCGGTTTAAGCTTAGGTAAAACGAAATAGTTTAGAGGATTAACGATGGCTACAGGTAAGATCGTACAGATCATCGGTGCGGTAGTCGACGTAGAGTTCCCACAGAGCGAAGTACCAAGTGTATATGACGCTCTAAACGTTACAGAATCTAAAGAGCGTCTAGTTCTTGAGGTTCAACAACAGCTAGGCGGTGGCGTAGTTCGTTGTATCGTAATGGGTAGCTCTGATGGTTTACGTCGTGGCGTTGAAGTGGTTAACACTGGCGCTCCAATTTCAGTACCAGTAGGTACTAAAACTCTAGGTCGTATCATGAACGTCCTAGGTGACGCGATTGATGAGCGTGGTGAGATCGGTGCAGAAGAGGTTTACTCTATTCACCGCGAAGCACCAAGCTACGAAGAGCAATCAAACGAAACAGCACTTCTAGAAACTGGTGTTAAAGTAATCGACTTGGTTTGTCCATTCGCTAAGGGTGGTAAAATCGGTCTATTCGGTGGTGCAGGTGTAGGTAAGACCGTTAACATGATGGAACTTATCAACAACATCGCACTTCAACACTCAGGTCTATCGGTATTTGCTGGTGTTGGTGAACGTACTCGTGAAGGTAACGATTTCTACTTCGAGATGCAGGAAGCGGGCGTTGTAAACGTTGAGAAGCCTGAAGAATCTAAAGTAGCGATGGTTTACGGTCAGATGAACGAGCCACCAGGTAACCGTCTACGTGTTGCACTGACTGGCCTAACAATGGCAGAACGTTTCCGTGACGAAGGTCGTGACGTACTTCTGTTCGTTGATAACATCTACCGTTACACGCTTGCAGGTACTGAGGTATCAGCACTTCTAGGTCGTATGCCTTCTGCGGTAGGTTACCAGCCAACTCTTGCAGAAGAGATGGGTGTACTACAGGAGCGTATCACGTCAACTAAGCAAGGTTCTATCACGTCTGTACAGGCGGTATACGTACCTGCGGATGACTTGACTGACCCGTCTCCAGCAACAACGTTCGCGCACTTGGATGCAACGGTTGTACTTAACCGTAACATCGCAGCTATGGGTCTATACCCAGCGATCGACCCACTAGATTCGACTTCTCGTCAGCTAGACCCACTAGTAGTTGGTCAAGAGCACTACGACACAGCTCGTGGCGTTCAGCAGACACTTCAGCGCTACAAAGAGCTGAAAGATATCATCGCGATTCTAGGTATGGACGAGCTATCTGAAGAAGATAAGCAAGTTGTATCTCGTGCACGTAAGATTGAGCGTTTCCTAACTCAGCCTTACCACGTAGCGGAAGTATTTACAGGTGACCCAGGCGTTTACGTACCTCTTAAAGAGACACTACGTGGCTTCAAAGGTCTACTAGCTGGTGAATACGATGACATTCCTGAGCAAGCGTTCATGTACTGCGGTACGATTGACGATGCTATCGAGAATGCGAAGAAGCTATAAGGCTAACTAGGAGGCGATATGGCACCAATAACCTTTCACCTAGACGTAGTAAGCGCTGAGAAACGTATTTTCTCTGGTCGCGTAGAAACGTTTCAGGTGACCGGTAGCGAAGGTGAGCTGGGTATTTTCCACGGCCACACTCCGCTGCTGTCCGCTATTAAGCCTGGTATGGTGCGTATTGTGAAACAGCACGGCCACGAAGAGTTCATTTATGTCTCTGGTGGTATGGTCGAAGTTCAGCCTGGTACTGCTACAGTACTGGCTGATACAGCGATTCGTGGTGAAGATCTAGACGCAGCGAAGGCAGAAGAAGCCAAGCGCCGCGCTGAGGAGCAAATCCAGAATCAGCACGGTGATATGGACTTCGCACAAGCGGCCAGTGAACTGGCTAAAGCCATTGCTCAGCTACGAGTTATCGAGCTGACCAAAAAGCGTCGCTAAGCTCAATTAGCAACGTTGCATGAAAAAAGGCGGCCATTTGGTCGCCTTTTTGATTAATTTTAGTTGGAAATTTACATCCCACCATTAACTATTCCTTTCAAGCTGTTTAAAATAACGGCCATTTAAAATAAAACGTCAATAGGTTATCAATGAAATTCAGTGCTGTGATTCTTGCTGCGGGTAAAGGTACCCGTATGTATTCGAACATGCCTAAAGTGCTACACACTTTGGCAGGGAAGCCAATGGCAAAACATGTTATCGATACATGTACAGGTCTTGGCGCACAAAACATCCACCTAGTATATGGTCACGGTGGTGATCAAATGCAGCAAACGCTAGCAGAAGAGCCGGTTAATTGGGTTCTGCAAGCAGAGCAACTAGGTACAGGTCATGCAGTTGATCAAGCCTCTCCAAAGTTTGAAGACGACGAAAAAGTACTGGTGCTTTACGGTGATGTTCCACTGATTTCAGCTGAAACGATTGAAAACCTATTAGATGCACAGCCAACGGGCGGCATTGCATTGTTAACAGTGATGCTAGATAACCCAATGGGCTACGGTCGTATCATTCGTAAAAACGGTCCAGTAGTGGCGATCGTCGAGCAAAAAGATGCGACAGAAGAGCAGAAGCTCATCAAAGAATGTAATACTGGTGTGCTGGTAGCGACAGGTGGTGACCTGAAACGCTGGCTTGCTGGTCTAAACAACGAAAACGCCCAAGGCGAATACTACTTAACAGACGTTATCGCGGCAGCGCACGATGAAGGTCGCGCGGTTGAAGCAGTGCACCCAGTAAACGCGATTGAAGTGGAAGGCGTTAACGACCGTGCTCAACTGGCTCGTCTTGAGCGTGCATTCCAATCAATGCAAGCACAGAAGCTATTAGAACAAGGCGTAATGCTGCGTGACCCAGCACGTTTCGACCTACGTGGTGAACTGCAATGCGGTATGGATTGTGAAATCGATGCGAACGTAATCATCGAAGGCAAAGTATCACTTGGTGATAACGTTGTCATCGGCGCTGGTTGTGTACTGAAAGACTGTGAAATCGACGATAACACCATCGTTCGCCCATACAGCGTAATTGAAGGCGCAACAGTTGGTGAAGAATGTACAGTTGGTCCATTCACACGCCTACGCCCAGGAGCAGAGATGCGTAACGACTCTCACGTGGGTAACTTCGTTGAAGTGAAAAACGCGCGTATCGGTGAAGGTTCTAAAGCGAACCACCTAACTTACCTAGGTGATGCAGAAATCGGCCAACGTACTAACATCGGTGCGGGTACCATCACTTGTAACTACGACGGTGCGAACAAGTTTAAGACCATCATTGGTAACGACGTCTTCGTTGGTTCTGACAGCCAACTTATCGCGCCAGTGACAGTTGCGGATGGTGCAACCATTGGTGCAGGTACTACGTTAACCAAAGATGTCGCTGAGGGTGAGCTTGTGATCTCTCGTGCGAAAGAGCGCAAAATTACCGGTTGGCAGCGTCCAGTTAAGAAGAAGTAAGCTTGATTCGCTTACTTCAAAAGAATAAAAACCAAAGCCGCTCTTGATGAGCGGCTTTGTTGTATCTGGTGCTGTGAAAGAGAGAGTTTAGTGACTTGGGATCGCTATGCGCTTCTCTAGCCAGCGCACCGCTTGAGAGACCAAAATAATCAGCACCAAATACTCTAAGACGAGAAATGTATAGATCTCTAATGGTAAGTACTCATTCACGACTAATTCATTCGCTCGTCTCGTTAAGTCACTTAAACCTATCACGCTGACCAACGAACTCATTTTAAGGATATAAACGAATTGATTCCCCAGCGGCGGTAAGATTTGGCGAAATGCTTGGGGAAGAATCACTAAGCGCATTTTTTGCCAGTAGTTCAACCCGAGTGACTCCGCTGCTTCGTGTTGTCCACGACTGATGGCTTGGATTCCTCCTCTAAAGACTTCCGCCATAAAGGCACTCTCTGCAATGGTTAGCGCAATTACACCTGCCCAAAAGTGGTTTAGGGACATATCGAGTAACGTTGGCATTCCGTAATACACCCATAACAGCAATACCAAGACAGGAATGGAGCGGATCACTTCCACATAAACGCGGTTGATCCACTTGAGCACTGGAGAGTCAGAAAGGGCGGGAAGAGCAATGATCAAACCAATCGTCATCGCAAACAGCATACTGAGCAGTGACACTTGGATCGTGTCATTAAAGCCAGCGATCAGAAACTTGATGTTTGTCAGCCCTTGCTCAGTCGATGGATCAAGAACATACCAGCCCCATTGGTAGTCGGAGCAACCGGTGAGAAAAAGCAATGAAACGAGGCATAGATGTCGATAGTTCACATTTACTCCCTGAACTGACTAAAAAACTTCCTTTGTTGCTGCTATGTTATCAATGAAGCCGTACTAATGGTTAATAATTAAAGGGAATATCTCCTACCGTCATTCTTTTAAGGGAATAGAAAATGAAAAAAACGTTGCTTGCGTTGGGAATGTGTCTGCTCGCGATGGTTCAAGTCGCTCATGCAGAAAGCCGTCTACAAGAGATCTTGGACAAAGGTGTGTTGCGTGTCGGGACGACAGGGGATTGGAACCCGATGACGATGAAAGATCCTGCGACCAATAGTTATCGTGGTTTTGATATCGATGTCACCACTGAGCTTGCTAAAGATCTGGGCGTTAAGGTGGAATACGTTGCGACCGATTGGAAAACACTGGTTAACGGTATCACGGCCAACAAATACGATATTACTGGTAGCGCATCATTGAACATGTCACGTGCAAAAGTAGCAGGTTATAGTCAACCGTATTTCTATCTTGCGTTTGTACCTGTGGTGCAAAAGAAAGACCTAGCAAAATTCTCTGATTGGGCTGATTTCGATAAACCAGATGTGAAAGTAGCGGCAACGCTGGGAACGGTTCAAGAGAAGTTGGTAAAAGACTTCTTTCCATCTGCGCAGCATATTGTGATTGAAGCGCCAGCGCGTGACTTCCAAGAATTGCTAGCTCGCCGTGCCGACGTATCGGTTACATCAAACGTAGAAGCGGCCACGCTGGTGGAGAAGTTTAAACAGTTGGCGATTGTTCCAGTTAAAGAGCCACGTAAACCAACTCCAATTGCGATGCTCTTGCCGCAAGATGACCAAGTATGGATTAACTACATCAACCACTGGGTTGAGCTTAAGAAGACTCAAGGCTTCTTTAAGCAAACGGCTGAAAAATGGGGTTTGAAGAGTATGTAAGCTCTTATTCAACGCTATCCTAGAAAAACAAAGAGCCGCATAGTGCGGCTCTTTGTTTATTGTTTTTTTGACTGAGCTTGCTGGTTTTTTTAGAGCTCGTCTTCACTCACTACGCGAGCGTTGTCCGGAGTTGTAAAGTGCTGAGACAATTCACGGTTAGACAGAATGTAACCCATCCACAGACCACCCATACAAATCACAATCGCAACACCAGTCACCATTTGCGCTTGGCTCGCCATTGCTGCAACCAGTGCGCTTGATAGGCTGCTCACGGTAATCTGTAGACTGTTTTGTAGGCCTGCAGCCGTCGCTGGACTTTGCTGAGCACTTGCTAATGCGCGGTTTACTACGATTGGGTAAAGAGCACCGTTAGCAACTGCAATCAAACAGAATGGTGCTAGGATTGGCCAGATAGAGGTCAGTTGCCATTGTGACGCTGCGAAGATAAGCAGTGCAGCAACACTAAATAGGCCAATCAACTGACGCAGAATCTTTTCATCACCATATTTACGAACGCCAACCTTACCTAAGTAGCCACCAACCATGAAAGCAATAGTTTGTGGGATAAAGCTCAAACCGATGTCTTTTGCTTCATAGCCGAGTTGAGACATGATCTCTGGCATACCAGTTAGGTAAGCAAAGAAAGCCGCAGACGCAGTAGCAAACATAAACACATTACCTAGGTAAGTTTTAGAACCTAGTAGTGATTTTATGTCTGAAGAAATACTTGTTTGTTTCACTTCTACTTTTTCATCTTTTTGCGCCATTGTCGCAACGACAAGCAGTACGCCCATCAGCGTCAATGCAACAAAAATACTGTGCCAACCGAAGTTGTTTGCCAACAACACACCTAGCTGAGGGGCTAGTGCTGGAGACAGTGCTACAAGCGGCATGATAGTGGCAAAGATTTGTTGGCTTTGGCTAGAGTGGCGTTTGATCACCATCGCTTGCCAAATAACGGCTGGGGCACATACACCGATAGCCTGTACAAAGCGCAGTGCTAACAATTGCCACACTTGCTCACTGAATGCGAGACCGAATGAAGCAACAGTAAACAGCGCTAAACCTGCGGCTAGCGTATTACGATGACCAAATTTGTCTGAAGCCAGACCCCACATCAACTGACCAAAAGCCATACCAACAAGAAAGACGGTCAGAGAAAGTGCGATATGTTCAGGACCTGTAGCAAAGTCGATTTCCATCGCTTTGAAGGCTGGTAAGTACATATCGGTGGCGATAAAGCCGAGCATAGATAGGGCTGCTAGATAAACAAGCTGTAGTTTTGATATTTTCATGATTCAACCAATCAAATTATTTAATCATTTTTTGTTCAGTATCAGTTGGCGCCAACCCTGATTTATTTACCTCGCCATTCTATTTTTCGATTTTGAGAAAATAAAACGCTAAAATTGTTGGTTATCAATCAAATTTTTTGAAAGGTCGAAATCATGTTCTCCAAGTCTTCACTGGAAATGCTCGATACCGTTGCTCGTTTGGGGAGTTTTACTGCGGCAGCAGAGGTGCTGCATAAAGTGCCTTCTGCAATCAGTTATGGTGTGCGCCAAGTTGAGCAAGAGTTAGATGTGGTTTTGTTTCGTCGATTACCGAGAAAAGTCGAGCTAACGCCTGCCGGTGAGTTGTTTATCGAAGAGGCACGCTTACTGCTCAGGCAAATGGCGGAAGTGAAAGCGCAAACTCGCCGCGCGGCACATGGTTGGCAATCAACACTCAAGCTCACATTGGATAACGTGGTTAAGCTCGATAAGCTCAAGCCTCTGGTAGAGGATTTCTATCGAGAATTTGAATTTGCAGAGCTGCAAATCAATATGGAAGTGTTTAACGGCTCTTGGGAAGCGATTGCTCAAGGGCGTGCTGATATTGTTGTTGGAGCCACGTCAGCCATCCCGGTAGGTGGTGATTTTGAAGTCAAAGATATGGGGATGTTGGACTGGGCATTTGTAATGTCTCCTGCACATCCTTGTGTTCGCCAACAAACCCTAACAGAAGAGTTTGTCAGTCAATTTCCGGCGATCTGTCTCGATGATACTTCTAACGTGTTGCCAAAACGTCACACAGGGCACTATCCCAAACAGCGACGCTTATTGCTGCCTAACTGGTACAGCGCAATTGAATGTCTAAAAAACGGGGTCGGAGTGGGTTACATGCCACGCCATATTGCGATGCCGCTTATCCATGAAGGCGTGCTGGTGGAAAAAGTTCTGCAGGATGATAAGCCATTGAGTCAATGCTGCTTGGTATGGCGTAAAGACGATAATCACAAGTTGATTCAATGGATGGTGGATTATCTTGGTTCGTCAAGTCAACTACATCGAGATTGGCTACAACATTCATAAAAATGGAAATTGCTTTAAACACCTGTTGACAATATGGTTAATTTATTAACAATCAAAACAAAGTTCGGTAAATTTAGGATGAAGGATTATGTCAAAGTTAGTGGATCGAAAATGGCAAATCTTACCGATCATTGCATTGTCTGTGTTTATGTTGGTGGGGCTTTACGGTTTTTATATGACGCTTGAGCGTTCTGTGCATGATTCAGTTCAGCGCACTACCGAGTCGTTGCTCACTGACGTTATTTATGAAATCAAGGAAGACAACCCTCACTTTGCTAGTGAGTCGGATATCGACGACTACATTGGCGATCTCACGCAAGCGGATGCGGACGCTCGTATTCAAGTGATAGATCAGCAAGGGACGGTGGTAGGCGATACCGCACTTTCTGATCGTGCTCTGATTGGATTAGAGAGTCACGGAGATCGTCCGGAGTTTATCCAGGCTTGGGAAAGCGGAGTTGGCTACGATGTGCGCTTTAGTGAAGTGCTGTCTGTTGACCTATTCTACGTTTCACGCAAGATTGAATTTGATGCTCAGGAATTTGTGGTCGTGTTGTCCGTACCTATGCATCATCTTAAAACCATGACTTCGGAGTTAATGGCAATCCTAGGTGTGATGGTTGTGTTGAGTATTGGTTTTCTTATCGCGACCTCGATCTTCAGTCATCGCCAAATTATCCATAAAGTCTCTGAAGAGCAGAAAAAGCAGGACGAGCGCATTCGTCAACGTACTCTAGAAATCGAGCTAATGCATCGCCTAGCGAATATGCTAGCAGCTTGTAACAACCTCGTCGAAGCGCAAATGGTGGTGGAAGACATCGTGCCGCGTATCCTCGGTAAAGTGAATGGCAGTATTTCCCTAATGCGCTCTTCGCGCAACCAGTTGGTTACTCAACTTGATTGGGGAGAGAGTTGGCCGGGTAGTCGTTCTTTCGCTCCGGATGAATGCTGGTCATTGCGCAAAGGTCGCAGTCACTTATCGATTGAATCTTTCCATAACCTCACGTGTGAGCACATGGCATCGGTTGAGAATAACCAGACGTTGTGTATTCCTCTGACAGCACATGGGAATACCATTGGCATTATGCATTTGTACTTTGGCCAAGGTGATATCAAAGTTGATGAGATGACCATGCAGCTTGCTTACAGTGTGGCGGAGCACCTTGGTTTGGCATTGGCTAACCTGAGCCTGCAAGAAAAACTGCGCTCGCAAGCACTGAGCGATCCGTTGACAGGTTTGTACAATCGTCGCTTCTTCGAGCAGAAGCTGACTGAACACGTGAACAACTCGGCAACCAGTGCAGAAGATATGTCTCTATTGATGCTCGATCTCGACCACTTCAAGCGATTTAACGACAACTTCGGCCATGATGCCGGTGATTACGTGCTGAAAGAGATCAGTGCATTGCTGAAGCGAACTGTGTCAGAAGATGAAACGGCGTGTCGTCTCGGTGGGGAAGAGTTAGCCGTGATTCTACCTCATTGCGATATGGCGTCTGCGACCGATTACGCGCAAAACATTGTTGACCAGATTAGAGCATTGCATCTTGAGCACAAAGGTTTGTCGTTAGGGCAGTTAAGTGTGTCGATTGGTGTTGCAACGTATCCAGAACCGGCTTCGGATATTGAGGGGTTGGTGAAGATGGCGGATAAGGCGCTGTACCTTGCGAAAGACCAAGGCCGAGATCGTGTCGTCAACTATCAGCAATACAGCGAGTTCAAAGCACCAGAGCCGGAAACGGCAGAGATTGCGTTGATTCAAAGTTGATAAAAAAATCCCTCGTCAAACGAGGGATTTTTCATTGCGTGATACTGGTTACGATAAGAAGAACTTGTAAGACGGGTTGTCTGTTTCGTCTTTGCATTGATAGCCAAGTTCGCGCAAATGCGCAGAAAACTGAGCTAAATCGCTTTCATCTAACTCGAAACCACATAAAACGCGTCCGTAGTCAGCGCCATGGTTACGGTAGTTGAACAAGCTGATATTCCAATGAGTACCGAGTGTGCTTAAGAACTTAAGTAGTGCTCCCGGATATTCTGGGAATTCAAAGCTGTAGAGGCGCTCTTTAAGCGGCTTAGACGGCTTACCACCAATCATGTAGCGCACGTGCAGTTTCGCCATTTCGTCATCAGACAGGTCAACCACAGGGTAGCCACCATCACGTAAATCATGAATGATGTTTTCTAGCTCTTCCTGACCGCCTTGCAAACGAACACCGACAAAGATATTCGCCAGCGCGTCATCATTGTAGCGGTAGTTAAACTCCGTTACGGCGCGGCCGCCAATGAGGTTACAGAACTCAAAGAATGCACCTTGACGTTCAGGAATGGTGACGGCAAGCAAACCTTCACGTTTCTCACCAAGCTCGCAACGCTCAGAAACATAACGTAAGCCATGGAAGTTAGTGTTTGCACCTGACAGCACGGTGCCTAGATTTTTACCTTGCAGTTTGTTTTGCTCAGCAAACTTCTTCAAACCCGCCAGAGCAAGTGCGCCCGAAGGCTCAGCAATGGCGCGAGTGTCTTCAAAGATATCTTTTACTGCTGCGCAGATTTCATCGCTAGAGACTGCAATATGGCCATCAATGTACTTTTGGCATAGACGGAAAGTCTCTTCGCCAATGCGTTTTACAGCGACGCCATCGGCAAACATGCTGACTTGGTCTAGTACTACTGGCTCACCAGCATCCAAAGCAGCTTTAAGGCATGACGAATCTTCTGGCTCGACTGCAATCACTTTGATTTCTGGCATGAGCTGCTTCACAAGTACCGCAACACCCGCAGCCAAACCGCCACCACCGACAGGGACGAAAATGTAATCGAGGTGACCATTTTGCTGCAGCATTTCCATGCCGATAGTGCCTTGACCTGCAATCACCAGTGGATGATCGAAGGGAGGAACAAAGGTGTACCCGTTTAACTCGGATAGACGCTCTGCCTCGGCTTTTGCCTCATCAAAGTTACTGCCGTGCAACACCACGTTGCCACCAAAGCCACGTACCGCATCGACTTTGATGTCTGGTGTGGTTTTTGGCATCACGATAGTGGTCTTGATGCCTAGCTTAGTACCAGAAAGCGCCATGCCTTGAGCGTGGTTACCTGCAGATGCAGCGATGACACCTGCGGCTTTTTGCTCTTCAGACAGGCTTGCCACCATGTTGTATGCACCGCGCAATTTGAACGAGTGCACGGGTTGGCGATCTTCGCGCTTGATTTGCACATTGTTGCCAATACGAGCAGCAAGGCGAGGCATTTCTTGCAAAGGAGTGACTGTTGCGACTTCATACACAGGAGCACGCAAGATCTGGCGCAGATAATCTGCACCAGATTGATTTTCCTGTTTTAAGGGAAAGGGTTGACTCATAAAGCTAGCCCTCGAGCTTAGATTTGTCTCGTACTGCACCTTTGTCAGCACTGGTCGCCATACTTGCGTAAGCTTTGAGTGCAAATGAAACTTCGCGTTGGCGGTCTACCGGTTTCCAGCCTAACTCATCTTGTTTCGCACGGCGCTCTGCAAGTTCTTGTTCAGACACTTGAAGTGAAATTGAACGGTTTGGAATATCAATCGCAATAATGTCGCCTTGCTTCACCAAGCCAATCGCACCGCCGTTTGCTGCTTCAGGAGAGGCGTGGCCGATAGACAGGCCAGATGTACCGCCAGAGAAACGGCCGTCAGTCAGAAGTGCACACTCTTTGCCAAGGCCCATTGATTTTAGGTAAGTGGTTGGGTACAGCATTTCTTGCATGCCCGGGCCACCTTTAGGACCTTCGTAGCGGATAATTACTACGTCGCCAGCTTTTACTTTGCCACCCAAGATACCTTCTACGGCGTCTTCTTGGCTTTCAAATACTACGGCTGGGCCAGTGAACTTATGGATGCTCTCATCAACACCAGCTGTCTTAACGATACAACCATCTAATGCGATGTTGCCTGATAGAACGGCTAGGCCACCTTCTTGGCTAAAGGCATTTTCTTTGGTGCGAATACAACCTTCTGCTCGGTCGTCATCAAGGCGATCCCAGCGGCAGTCTTGTGAGAACGCTTGAGTGGTTCGAATACCCGCTGGGCCTGCGCGGTAGAACTTAAGTACTTCTTCGTCTTCAGTTTGGATGATGTCGTATTTCGCTAGCTGCTCTTTCATCGAAAGGCCAAGTACGGTGCGCGCATCATTGTGCAGTAGACCTGCTCGGTCTAGCTCACCAAGAATCGCCATTACGCCACCAGCGCGGTGTACGTCTTCCATGTGATATTTCTGGGTAGATGGTGCCACTTTACACAAGTGCGGTACTTGGCGAGACAGACGGTCGATATCTTCCATATCGAAATCCACTTCGCCTTCTTGCGCTGCAGCCAATAGGTGCAAAATGGTGTTGGTCGAGCCACCCATTGCAATATCCAGCGCCATCGCGTTTTCGAACGCATCAAACGTAGCGATGTTGCGAGGTAGGGCCGATTCGTCATCTTGCTCGTAGTAACGACGAGTCAGTTCAACGATGCGACGACCTGCATTAAGGAACAGTTGTTCACGGTCAGCGTGCGTTGCCAGCATAGAACCGTTACCCGGCTGAGAAAGACCCAGTGCTTCCGTTAGACAGTTCATTGAGTTTGCAGTGAACATGCCTGAACACGATCCACACGTTGGGCATGCGCTGCGTTCGATCTGCTCACTTTGCTCGTCAGACACTTTTGGATCCGCACCTTGGATCATTGCATCAACAAGGTCTAGTTTGATGATCTGATCAGAAAGCTTGGTTTTACCCGCTTCCATTGGACCACCAGAAACAAAGATAACAGGGATGTTAAGACGCATAGATGCCATCAACATTCCCGGAGTGATTTTGTCACAGTTAGAGATACATACCATGGCATCGGCACAGTGCGCGTTGACCATATATTCTACTGAGTCTGCGATCAGTTCGCGTGAAGGCAGTGAGTACAGCATGCCGCCGTGACCCATTGCGATACCATCATCAACCGCGATGGTGTTGAATTCTTTTGCGATGCCGCCGGCTTTTTCGATTTCACGTGCTACAAGCTGACCCATGTCTTTTAGGTGTACGTGACCCGGAACAAATTGAGTAAACGAGTTTACGACGGCGATGATTGGTTTACCGAAGTCTTCTTCTTTCACACCCGTTGCACGCCATAGTGCTCGTGCACCCGCCATGTTACGACCATGTGTTGTGGTTGCTGATCTATATTTTGGCATTTCCTAATCCTTCTTACTTCTGTTCTGGGTACACATAGTCTAACCAGCCCCACTTATCTTCCGTAGTGCCGTTAAATAGGCCAAAGTAGGCCGCTTGTAGTTCTTTAGTGATTGGGCCGCGTTTACCGGTGCCCACTTCAATTTTGTCGATAGTTGCTACTGGTACAACTTCAGCTGCGGTACCTGTCATAAAGACTTCATCGGCAAGGTAAAGCGCTTCACGTGCAATATTAGCTTCACGCACTTCATAACCTTTATCGCGTGCAATAGTCATGATCGAATCACGAGTGATGCCCGGAAGAATGGCACTGGTTGCTGGTGGTGTAGTGATCACGCCGTCTTTGATAACAAAGATGTTTTCACCGGCGCCTTCCGATAAGTAGCCATCTACGCTCAGTGCGATACCTTCGTCATAGCCGTGACGACGAGCCTCACCACCAACGAGCAATGAAGATAGGTAGTTACCGCCTGCTTTAGCTGCAGTTGGGATGGTGTTAGGCGCAGCTCGATTCCAGCTCGAGATCATGGCATCAACACCAGCTTCTAGCGCTTCTTCACCTAGGTAAGAGCCCCAAGGGAATGCAGCAATGATCAGGTCCATCTCAGTACCAACAGGTGGGCACACGCCCAAGCCAACATTACCGACAAAACCCAATGGACGAATGTAAGCGCTGTCGAGTTTGTTCTGGCGAAGGGTTTCGCGTGTTGCTTCCATGATTTCTTCCACTGTGTATGGAATTGGGAAGCGGTAAATCTTGGCAGAGTCTTTTAAACGTTGTGCATGCTCACGGTGACGGAAGACAATTGGTCCTTTTGGCGTGTTGTAGCAGCGTACGCCTTCAAATACAGAGGTGCCGTAGTGCATCGCGTGAGTCAGGACGTGCACGTTCGCCTCTGCCCACGGAACCATCTCGCCATTAAACCAAATGAAATCTGCAGTTTTCGTTGCCATTTATTGCCTTCCTTATGCACTCACGTGTTGTTGTAAGTTGTGATTTGGGAGTTCATCGTTGCGGATCTTAAGTACCTCAACGGTGCGAATGTCCCACAACTTCTCAATTTGATTGACCAAAAACGAGATAGGTCGATCGCTGTCGACGATGATCTCTACGCTAGCTACTCTGCTTTCGTGGTTTTGGGTAGCCGCGACTTGTTTGATCACAAAGCCTCGGTGACGAATCACACGAAGAACGCGCTCCAACAATACCGGTTTATCGTCGGCTTTGATGTCGAGTAAATATCTGTCCATGCGATTGTCTCCTAAGTGTTTTCCAACATATCACTGTTTGATGCACCAGGTGGTACAAGTGGCCACACGTTTTCTTCTTCGTCGATTAAAACGTGAAGCATGTAAGAAGTCTTACTTTCTAGCATCTCTTTGAGAGCCGGTTCGACTTCTTCTTTCTTGGTGATGGTTTTGCCCGGGATATCGAACGCTTTGGCAAGCATTACGAAGTCTGGGTTGTCATCAAGAATGGTTTCGCTGTGGCGGCCGTCAAAGAACAGCGACTGCCATTGGCGAACCATGCCAAGACGTTGGTTGTTAAGAAGGACAATCTTTACTGGAATCTGACGACGCTTCAGCGTGCCTAATTCCTGCACGTTCATCATAAATGAACCGTCACCTGTAATAAGGATAGACTGATCGTCAGGACGTGCGACAGCGGCACCCATTGCTGCTGGCAAGCCGAAGCCCATGGTGCCAAGACCAGCAGAGGTGATGAAGTTTTGTGGATCACGCGGCTGGATGTGTTGCGCTGCCCACATCTGATGCTGGCCGACGTCAGTCGAGACAATTGAGCTATCCGGCATCATGTCAGACAGTTGCTTAAGTAATAGCGGTGCGTAGATCAATTCGCCTGGATGGTCGTAGCGCCATTTAAATCCGCTACGCAGGCTCTCACTGTGATGTACCCAAGGAGTGATATCTTGAGTCAGCTCTAATTGAGGAAGAATCTTGCTGATTTCGCCACGCAGTGGTGCATTGGCGTGGCGAAGCTTATGGATTTCAGCCGCATCGATGTCGATATGGATTACTTTCGCATGCGGTGCAAACGTGTCGAGCTTGCCTGTCACGCGGTCATCAAAACGTGCTCCAACTACAATCAAAAGGTCACATTCTTGAACCACAAGGTTTGCGGCTTTGGTGCCATGCATGCCCAGCATGCCTAAGTAGTGCGGGTCGTGGCGTTCAATGGTGCCCAAACCTTTTAGCGTGCTTACCGCTGGCATTGGGTTTAAACGTAGGAATTCGCGTACTGAGTCTGTCGCTTTGGCAATCTGTACGCCACCACCGACGTATAGAACTGGTCGAGTTGAAGCGGCAAGCACTTCTTGAGCGCGCTGGATATCAGCATCAGTAACTAAAGGTGCAGCTGGTGGAACAAAAGGAGGCAGTAATTCGGTTGGCGCTTGTGCAAGCTGAACGTCTTTGGCGATATCAACAATCACCGGGCCAGGTCGACCTGTTTTTGCTACTTCGAACGCTTCGGCTAGCGTTGGGGCAAGGTCTTCAATTTCAGTCACTAGATAACTGTGCTTGGTACAGGCAAGAGACATTCCGATCACATCCATTTCTTGGAACGCGTCGGTACCGATATGAGAGCTAGCAACCTGACCTGTGATGGCTACTAGAGGAACGGAATCGAGGAAGGCGTCGGCAAGGCCAGTAACAAGGTTGGTGGCGCCCGGGCCGGAAGTGGCCATACAAACGGCAACATCTTGCGTCGCTCGAGCCATCCCGATGGCGGCCATTGCAGCCCCTTGTTCATGACGGCATAAGATGTGCTCTACACCTCCGTCATACAACGCATCGTAGATTGGCATGATGGCTCCACCAGGATACCCAAACACCGTCTCGATGCCTTGCTGTCTTAAAGCGGCTACGACTAGTTCTGCACCGGTCATCGTAAACCTCCTTTGCTACGTTGTGGCTCGTAGCTATCGCCATGTGTTTTGCACTTCATGTGCACTCCCATTCTTCCCGTTAAGCTGTCTAAGAGTTAGACAGATGACAACTTGTAGTTGTAAAAAAACCCCCGGACTTCTCAGTGCGGGGGTTTTTTGTAATTTGTGGTTATCTTTCGCCCACAATCCCCCGCGCGGTGCCAATAATGACCACGATAATCAGGGCTAGCAGTGAGTTGATGTGAGCGAATAAGTTCATCTGTCTGTCGTTCTGTTTTCGTTAATAAGTATTGTGTAATGTTCTACGAAAATGTTTGCGTCACTAGTGGTAACACACAAATCTGCTGCATGACAAGCAAAAAGTCATTCTTTTTTCACATTAAGTACCAATCTGGACAGGCTATATAACATATCCATATAGAAAACATCTGGTTATATAACGTACAAAAATTTGAGGAAATTATGGGGCTGGCAATCATTCATAGTCGAGCAAGTGTGGGTGTGCAAGCGCCGTCGGTAAGCGTGGAAGTCCACATCAGTAATGGGATGCCGGGCTTTACGCTAGTGGGTCTACCGGAAACGACAGTAAAAGAATCGAAAGATCGCGTCCGCAGTGCGATCGTCAATTCCAACTTTCAATTCCCTGCCAAGCGAATTACGGTAAATTTGGCACCTGCGGATCTGCCCAAAGAAGGTGGACGCTTCGATCTGCCAATTGCATTAGGAATTTTGGCAGCTTCAGAACAAATCGCGACAGATAAGCTCAAAAATTACGAATTTGTTGGTGAATTAGCCCTTTCTGGTGGATTAAGAGCTGTAAAAGGTGTGCTGCCCGCTGCGTTGGCTGCGAATAAAAAACAGCGCCGTTTAGTGGTGCCTCATGCCAATGGTGATCAAGCGGCATTAGTGGGTAAAGAGCAGCATAAATCAGCCCAATCGTTACTGGAAGTGTGTGCCGAACTTTGCGGTCAGCATCAATTGAATTTGTATCAAACGCCCAAGAAGAAAGAGCTCAAAGCACACGGTCGTGACTTGCAGGATATCATTGGTCAGCAGCAGGGAAAGCGCGCTTTAGAAATTGCGGCAGCTGGCAATCACAACCTGCTTTTCCTTGGCCCTCCAGGCACTGGCAAAACCATGTTGGCCTCTCGATTATGCGATTTGTTACCTGAGATGAGTGATGAAGAGGCGATGGAAACGGCTTCTGTGGCGTCACTGACTCAAAGTGAAATCAATGAACACAATTGGAAGACGCGGCCGTTTCGTGCCCCGCATCATTCCAGCTCCATGGCGGCTTTAGTTGGTGGTGGATCTGTGCCGAGACCGGGCGAAATCTCTCTAGCGCACAATGGGTTACTGTTCCTCGATGAGATGCCTGAGTTTGACCGTAAGGTGCTCGACTCTTTACGTGAGCCATTGGAGTCTGGTGAAATCATTATCTCTCGCGCGCAGGGGAAAACCCGCTTTCCAGCTCGATTCCAATTGGTTGGCGCATTAAATCCAAGCCCGACAGGGTATTACGAGGGCAATCAAGCTCGGACAAACCCGCAAGCCATCCTGCGTTACCTTGGTCGGTTATCAGGCCCGCTTCTTGACCGCTTTGATATGTCGCTTGAGATTCCCGCATTGCCAAAAGGCACACTTGCTGAAGGGGGAGATCGAGGAGAGCCTACCGCTATCGTTAAACAAAGAGTCAATCAGGCCAGAGAAAGCATGGTGAAACGCAGTGGTAAAGTGAACGCGTTATTGGGAAGTCGAGAGATTGAAGCCTTTTGCCCGCTGCAAAAAAGCGACGCTGAGTTTTTAGAAAATGCGCTGCATCGCCTTGGATTATCGATTCGCGCGTATCACCGCATCATCAAAGTTGCGCGCACTATCGCTGATCTGGAAGGTTCACCACAAATTGAACGAACGCATCTGGCAGAAGCTTTGGGTTATCGAGCAATGGATAGACTGCTCAAGCAGTTGACGGCTCAAGCGGTATAAGGAGTACACAAATCGCAGTGAGCGGTTTTGCTCACTGCGATTAACGTGTCTAGAAGTCGTAGTTCAAACCGACAGACAGTAGGTATTCTTTCTCATCGTAGAAGGTGATGTTGGAATCGTTGTTCCCGTAACCTGCCAGAGAGATGAGTGACCAGTTTTGCCAATCGAATACGTTCTTGTACTCGTAGGCCGCAAACAAGCTGAGCTTACCGTCATCACGTGTCTTATCGAATGTGTCACTGGCTGCTTCGTAGTTTTTCAGCGTGTAGCCTGCCGTAACTGCAAAACGATGGCGATTCACGAACTGGAACCAACTTAATTCGAATCGGTAAGAGTCGAAGGATTCCGCTTCACCATCTGCATCTTGATAGACATAAGTAAATGCAGGTTGCAGCATCGACGTGCGGCTAAGCGGGATACGGTAGTCGCCTTTGATGTGGTAGATCTTTGCATCACGCAGCAAAGATGAATCGGTCACGGTATCTTTTTCTACGTCTTTATCTGCGTACGCCAAATCAAGATTAAAGTTGTCGTCTAAGAAGCGATTGATTTGGAGACGAAACGCATTGCCGCCCTCATCGGTGGTTTTTCTCGACTGTCCCGTTAAGTACGGATCTTGCCAAGTTTCTCCCTCCAAGATGGTCGGTAAGTAGGAAAAGTCTAGCACAGTGCCCGAAGCCAGTTGGTATTTGTAACCAAGTTGGAAGGCGAGAGTACCGATCGCGATATCGGAACGAGTGGTACCGGCATACACTTGGTGATTGAGTTTGTTACCAAAGGTATACGCTGCGCTGCCTAGCGGGGCGACGATAAAAGATTCATCACTTTCGGCACGCTGATTCAATGACGTGATAGTGCTGTTGCTGTCTGTATTGAAGTTGGATTCTGATGAGACGAAGCCTGCGTTCAACGAAATCTCACCGCTAAAACCTGCTGTTTCTGCAAGTTGAGCTTGTGCTGAACTGACGATAAAGGCCAAAGGCAGTAAGGTTAGCCTTGGATTCATTCGCGTTCTCCTTGTTTGTCGAATGAAAGATGTTATTTGAGCGTTGGTCCAGTTTTACAGTGAAACAAATCTGACCATTCTTACAAATGTTTCAATGTGGCAACGGATTCGTATAATTACACGCTGTTTTATTACTCACGCGCTATAGTTACTGATTGGTTACCATGTTGGCATATTTGTTACTCATTTTTAACGCTTCTTTTGTGATTATAAATTCTGCGGTTTGTTCCATCGCAATTTGTATCATCGCCATTTTTAAGCTGTTGCTTCCAACTGCGAAGCTCAAAGCCAAAGGCACCGAGGCTGCCAACAAAATGATGTGGGTGTGGGCAACGGTCAACGCCGGTATTCTTGCGCTCTCTAATCGCGTTGAATGGGACGTTCAAGGCGGTGAAAACCTGAAGAAAGATGGCTGGTACTTACTGATCAGTAATCATCTTAGTTGGACTGACATTGTTGTACTGTGTTGCGTGTTTAAAGATCGCATTCCGATGCCAAAATTTTTCCTCAAGCAGCAGCTATTATATGTGCCTTTTATCGGAATGGCATGTTGGGCGTTAGATATGCCGTTCATGCGTCGCTATTCGCGAGAGTATTTGCTTCGTAATCCAGACAAACGTGGGCAAGATCTGCAAACCACGCGCCGTTCATGTGCCAAATTTAAACATACACCAACCACAGTGGTGAACTATGTAGAGGGCACACGCTTTACTCAAGATAAGCAGCGTAAGAGCCGAGCGGGTTATCAACATTTGTTACAACCTAAATCTGGTGGTATTGCTTATACGTTAGCGGCCATGGGGGAGCAGTTTGAGAACATCATCGATGTGACCTTAGCGTACCCAGAAAACACCAATAAACCCTTTAAAGATATGCTGATGGGGCGTATGACTAAAATTGTGGTGCGAGTGAAGGTTCTGCCAGTTGATGAGCGAGTGTTGGGTGATTACTTCAATGACAAACCATACAAACGCCAGTTTCAACAATGGTTAGGCGATGTGTGGCAAGAGAAAGACCAAGTGTTGCAAGAGATTCATAAATAAAAAGGGGAGCAATGTGCTCCCCTTTTTCATGATAGTCTGAATTACTTCAGTGTCAGCAAGTAGTTCACTAGCGCAAAGTACTCGTCAGTAGACTTAATGCCCTGTGCTTGAACTAGGTATTTGTTGTTAACGATAACCGCTGGAACACCAGTTAGGCCGCTGTTTTCAAATTGCTTGTCCATACGGCGAACCATTGAATCAACCGCGAAGCCTTTGAATGCAGCATCGAATTTCTTCGCATCTACGCCTTCATCTAGGAAGATTTGACGAAGTTCTGCATCGTCACGTGGTGCTTTACGCATGTTGTGAATGCGGTTAAACATCACTGGTACCATCTTGTCTTCAATTTTAAGTGCAACCATGGTCGCGTAAGCTTTGCTCATTGAAGGACCCATGTTGCCACCCATGAATGACACGTGGTTCTTTTGCAGTTTCACACCTTCAGGTAGCTGCTTCTTCAGTTGCTGAATGATCGGCTCGAAAGAATGACAGTGTGGGCAGTAGAAAGAGAAGAACTCAGTCACTACAGGCTTTTTCGATGCCTCTAGATCCAATACTTTGTAATGTTCACCTTCTTTGAATTGCGCTGCATGTGCCGACAGGCTTAGCATCAGCATAGAAAACAGTGCGAACAGCTTTTTCATTTAATTATCTCCATTTTGAATTGTTCGGCCTGACTTACCATTGAGGCATTAAAGATAGCGGTGCTTCTTCTAAGTTGGCAATCTGCTCTTTAAATGCAAGGACCTGACCTTCCCAGTATTTTGGCTCATTAAACCATGGAAAAGCGAGCGGAAATGCCGGGTCGTGCCAACGTTTTGCTAGCCATGCCATATAGTGCACCATTCGTAGACCGCGAAGTGGTTCGATTAGTTTCAATTCTGCCGAGTTAAAATCGCAAAACTCTTGGTAACCTTCTAAAACAATATCTAATTGCATTAGCTTGTCTTGGCGCTCGCCATTGAGCAGCATCCATAAGTCTTGTACCGCTGGGCCATTACGTGAGTCATCCAAATCGACAAACATTGGGCCATCGCGCCATAAGATGTTCCCCGGATGGCAATCGCCGTGCAGACGAATCGTGCTGAAGCCTTCTTGCCAGTGACTTTCAATCGATTTAATCAGCATATCCAAATCATTGAAGAAGCTGTTCTCCAAATGCATCGGAATCATGTTGGCGTTTTGCAGAATCTCTCTTGGTTGATAGAGGTATTCTTGCAAGCCTATGGTTGGTCTGTGTTGAAAGGCTTGGCGGCTACCGACTTTGTGGATGCGGCCAAGGAAACGACCCACGCCTTCGAGCTGATCTAAGTTGTCGACTTCATACTGACGGCCACCCACGCTCTCAAACAAAGCAAAACCGTAGCCTTGGTAATGATGCAAAGTATGACCATTAATGCGAACGGGTGGAGCGACAGGAATTTCGTTTTCGATCAATTCAAGCGTGAAATCATGCTCTTCTTGAATCTGCTCGTTGCTCCAACGTTCAGGGCGGTAGAACTTCACCACGTAGCGCTGACGCTCTTCGTCTGTGAATTGGTAAACGCGGTTTTCGTAGCTGTTGAGTGCTAGAAACCCCGATTCTGCTCGAATGCCGATGCTCTCTAGCGCGTACCACATAAAGTCAGGCGTGAGGGCATCAAAGTTGAAAGTACCTTGGGACATATAAATAAAAAGGCTCATTACTGAGCCTTTTTCCATTGGTCATCGAAGTTATAGCTTCTTGATAAATCGGCTTTCCACTTCAATGGTGAATTCGTTGCTCTTATCGGTGAGTATAAACTGAATTGTCGTGATCGCAGAGTCTAGCTTGTCAGGATCTGCGCCAAGGCTCATTGGTAAGTTCAATACCTCTCCTGGTTCAACTTGAATGGTTTGTTTGCCATACCAGCTAACATCACTCAAACCTTCGACGTTCAAGTCGTACTCTTGAACTTGTTGGGTCTTGTTGATCACTTTTAAGGTATAGGTGTTTTCTACTTCGCCAGAGCTGTTTACTCGGAACAATTGGTTACGGTCACGCAGTACGCTCATGCCAGCTGGATCAACCGATGCCACTTGTAGGAAGAACAGGCCAATCATTACTAAGAGCACTGCGCCATAGCCAAGCAGTTTCGGACGCATGACTTTGGTGCTCTTACCTGAGAGGCGATGTTCGGTGGTGTAGTTGATCAGACCTTTCTCGTAACCCATGCGCTCCATAGTGTTGTCACACGCATCAATACATGCACCACAGTTGATACACTCATATTGCAAGCCATCACGAATATCGATGCCGGTCGGACATACCTGAACACACAAGTCACAATCGATACAGTCACCTAAACCAAGCTGCTTTGGATCAGCTTTACGTGAACGAGGGCCACGTTTTTCACCACGTTTGGTGTCGTAGCCCACGATGAAGGTGTCTTTGTCGAACATCGCCGATTGGAAACGCGCGTAAGGACACATGTGAATACACATGATAGAGCGCATCCAGCCTGCATTGCCGTAGGTACAAATGGCAAAGAACATCACCCAAAAGACTGGCCAGAAGTTGGCATTAAAGGTGAAGAAGTCGATAACCAGCTGCTTCATCGGCACGAAATAACCGACAAAGGTGAAGCCAGTGGCGAGGGCTATCGCAAACCATGCTATGTGCTTGAGGGTTTTGCGCATCGCTAAATTGGCCGTCAGTTTATTGGAGTCCTGCTTACGGCGTTTATTAGCACTGCCTTCGAGCTTTTCCTCAAACCAAATATAAATGAAGGTCCACACGGTTTGCGGGCATAAGTAGCCACACCAAACCCGTCCCAAGAAGGTGGTGATAAAGAACAACCCAAACGCGGCTATTACAAACAGCAATGCGAGTAGGGTAAGGTCTTGTGGATACAGCGTTGTGCCGAAAAAGTTGAACTGCTGGTTACCGATGTCCAGCAAAATGGCTTGGCGCTCGCCGTAAGGAATCCATGGAACCAATGCAAACAACAGCAACAAAAACCAACCGCCATAACGACGCAGTTTTTGAAACGTGCCTTTACTCTCACGTACATAGATTCGATTACTTGGGTTGAAACGATCCCCGTTCCCTTTGTGGGTTTTCGGGTTAAAGGTTTTTGGAGTCACATCTTTGATATCAATCTTATCCTGACTCATGCACTCATCCTTCTTTAGGCTTTCTTATAATGTACGGTGACATTTCTAATGATGTCACTCGATGACATTGCTGCTTCGCCCATATCATTATTCATGACTGGACATAATTATTTTAGTAAATACTGATGAACGGCGATTATACAATCAATAACAATTCCGTTTCTTTAACGCAGTCAACGTTTAACAACAAAAGTCAGTACAGTTAACCTGATAAATGACTGAACAGTTATAAATACCTTTTTGAACTGTTTGATTTAGTTATAAAAAAAGCGACTCAAATGAGTCGCTTATCAATGCTTGGGTGTTGAGCGGTTTACTTGATGATACCGCGTGCGCGTAGGATCGCTGTTTTGAAATCATCTTCTTGGTCTTTCTTAAGACCTGGGATCATTTCATCTTTGCCGCTGTTGCGCATTTTTAGGTGGTAGATCAGCACGTCGTCGGTGAGGTCTTCCAGTTTACCCTCGTAACCCGCTTCGTTTGCCAGTTTCATGATGAACTGTAGCAGGTTCATTTCTTGGTCTTTATGCCACTCTGGCTCTAGTAGCTCAAGCAGCTCTTCAATACGATGACACTTCATTTCTTTCTCCACAGAATTTATAGGTGTTATTTGCTACTAAAGGTATCAAATTGCTTGGCGAACACCAAATAGGAAAGGGCGGAGAGAAAAGAAAAAAGCGCGGTGATTGCCGCGCTTTTTAATTAAGCTGCTTTGATAACTTTGTTTGGAACACTTGGCACAATCGCTGTCTTCTCAACCAGAGTCATTGCTGGCGCAACTAGTTTTGCCTTTGGCGCAGTAGTAAAACCACTGCGACGGCGCATTGCACTACGATTTGTATGTGCGAACCTGACTGTTGTTGGGCGCATTTAGATACCTAACTGCCAGGCATATCCATTGCCGATGTAATGGCCTAACTCACTATGAGTTGAGCTTCAACTGCTTGAAGGGTGGCTCTTCTGGCTCTCGCCAATCCAAATAATGAATCAGGAATAACGATATGCATGCATATCATGTATAGGTTAGCACTCCTGTCATAATTGGTCGATAGTTGAGCAGTTGAATTGTATGGAATTTATGGTTTTCTGTGCGAATTCGAGACGAAAATTTGTTTTGATCCCATGATCAGCAGTAGTAGTATGAGATCTCTACCAAGGAGGTGCATATGTCATTTTTGAAGAAGACACTTGCGAGTTTTGGGATCGGCAGTGCTAAGGTCGATTCGATCCTAAACCAAGACGTGCTGTTTCCCGGTCAGAGTGTGGATGTTTCTATCCACGTTTATGGCGGAGCGACCGAACAAGCGATCGATAACATCGATCTCAAGCTGTGTTGCCGTTATATCGCGGAAGCGCCAGACGATCGCGGAGCAAGAGAAGGGCACAGCATGCGACGCGTACCCCAAACGCATGTTCTGGCAAAGTGGAACCTCCCATACGCATTTACTATCCATCCCGGCGAAGATCGAACCTTCGAAGTTAAACTCGATGTGCCGTGGAATACCCCTGTCACCATCGGTGATGCCAAAGTCTGGTTAGAAACGGGTTTGGACGTTGCGATGGCACTCGATCCTACCGACAAAGACATTCTCACCGTTAGACCTGACCCACTTATGGATGCCGTTTTGTCTGCTTTTGAATCGCAAGGTTTGCGCATTCGCCAAGTAGAGTGCGAAGAAGTTAAAGGCTTCGACCTACCATTTGTACAAGAGTTTGAAATGGTGCCAACCGATGGCCCATATCATGGCGTATGGCGAGAGTTGGAATTTGTTGCTCACCGCGACGAGGAGAACCTCAAACTGTGGTTTGAAGTGGACCGCACCCGCAGCGGAGCAAGTGGCATGCTGGCAAGCTTACTCGGGAGTGGCAAACTAAAACGCGAACTGAGCATTTCTGTGAACACGAAACTGGATGACGTTGGTCCATTAATCCTTAATTACCTCGAACAAACCACAGCTGCACACGAGTCTTAATTTAAGCTTACACGTGTACGCTTAATGTGCCATACTAGAGTGAATATTCAAAACTCTAGTATAGGCACGTTCATGTCCTCACCTCAGAAAGCACAATACAGTCAGGGCGAAGAACTGGCCAACTCCATTACCCATGGTATCGGAATGATTTTCGGTATTGTTGGCTTGGTACTACTATTGATTAAAGCTGTCGACCACCAAGCTGATGCGTTAACCATTACCAGTATGGCGATCTATGGTTCTAGCATGATTGTCCTGTTTCTGGCCTCTACGCTCTACCATGCGATCCCATATCCAAAAGCTAAGCGTTGGCTGAAAACCTTCGACCACTGCGCCATCTACCTTCTGATTGCCGGTAGCTACACACCGTTTCTATTGGTGAGTTTGCGCACCCCATTGGCGATTGGGCTGATGATTGTGATTTGGACCATCGCGCTGATCGGCATCATCATGAAAGTCGCGTTTGTCTATCGATTCAAAAAATTGTCTTTGATGACGTATCTGGTGATGGGCTGGTTATCGTTGATCGTGATTTACCAACTGGCGATAAATCTGGATATTGGTGGTTTGACGCTTTTAGCTGCAGGAGGATTGGTGTATTCGATCGGGGTGATTTTCTACGTTGCCAAGCGAATCCCATTTAATCACGCAATTTGGCACGGCTTTGTGTTGGCGGGTTGTGTGTGTCACTTCTTCGCGATTTATTACTTTGTCGAGCCTATCTAACTGATAGAGATAAACCCGACAAAGCATGTCTTATCGTATTAGCGAGTTTTCACTTCTAATACTTCTGCTGAGAACTGGTATTGCTGCGACTGTGGTACTGCCAGTTTAATCGCTTTACCTTGCTCGGCCTGTTGTGGGCGAAGGTAGGTATCTGCCATGCGTTTGATAGATTGCCAAACCGTGATGTTTTCTTTCGCCAATTGTTTGCCAGCCATATCGAATACCTGTACTTCCACTTCTACCTGAATCACCGATTGTGAGCTTTGGTTCGTGATAGAAGTAGGGAGGATCAGTTCACCATCCTCGTAGCTTGCCGAGCCAATCAATACATCCACACCAGAATCAGATAGCTGCATGGTTGGTTTCTTCGCGTTTACAACAACGGTGGTACCGACTTTCTTGTTCACAACTGGAATCGTCGCCATCTTCGTTGTTTCAGGGGCTGATGTTGCCACGGCTTCAACGGCGGTAGTTGAGGCTACGACAGCCGCCGCTTCTACTGCTTCAACTTTCTCGAGTGTTGTCTCTGTGGCTTTTGGTGTGGCCTTTTTCACGACATATTCCCACGTGAAGTCGTCGTTCAGTTTTACTTCGCGTCCATCCGCCAGTTTCACAACTTCGGCTGCGTAAGCCGATGAAGAGGCGAGTAGGGTCGCCAGAGTGATCCATGTTTTCATTGTTATACCTTTTATTTGAGTCTGTTTAACGGCGCCAAAACGCAGGGAAGAACAGTACAAGAATAGTCAGAATTTCCAGACGGCCCATCAACATACCAAAGCTTAGCAGCCACTTAGCTGCGTCTGGTAAAGGTGCAAAGTTACCAGTTGGGCCAATCACGCTGCCCATACCCGGACCTACGTTCGCTACCGCAGTAATGGAACCAGAAATACTGGTCACAGGGTCTAGGCCAAGTGCACTTAAGCAGCCTGCAATAAAGATGATGGTGATAAAAAACATCAAACCAAATGCCACCACAGAACGAACAATATCGTCATTCACTGGGCGTTGGTTGTAGCGTTGAACGAACACACCAGATGGGTGAATCAGCTTCATGATTTGCTTGTTAAGCAGCGTCATCGCGATCTGGAAACGGAAGATTTTAATCCCGCCAGAGGTTGAGCCCGAACAAGCTCCCGCCATCATTAAGAAAGCAAACAGCGTGGTAGGTAGAGCGCCCCATGCGGTGAAGTCTTCTAGACCAAACCCAGTTGTCGTCACCACCGATACGATGTTGAACATTGAAACGCGCAGTGCATCCAAAATGGTGTAACCATCGCGAATCACCAACCAAGCAGAAACCACTAAGCTAGAGAATAAGAACAAGTAGGCAAAACCGCGTACTTGAGCATCTCTAATTAATACTTCGACACTGCGCTTGCGTAGCGCGGCAACAAACAACAGAAATGGCAGGCCACCAAGGAACATAAAGGTGGTTGCGACCCAGTGCGCACCATTAGAGAAGTGGTTCATCGAACCGTCAGATGTTGAGTATCCGCCCGTAGACAGGGTTGTGAAGGCGTGGTTGATCGCTTCAAACAGGTTCATGCCAGTCAGCAAATAACCCACAATACACAAGCCTGTCAGCATCAAGTACACCAATACGATGTTCTTCGCGACGGTTTTGGCTCTCGGGCTGCTCTTATCAGACCAATCAGACGATTCGGTTTGGAATAGCTTCATACCACCAACGTTAAGCATCGGTAGGATAGCTACCGCCATTACGATAAAGCCAATACCACCCAACCACTGCAAGATGGAACGCCACAACAAGATACTCGGCGCCATGTTGTCTAAACCACTAAGTACAGTAGAGCCTGTGGTGGTGATGCCAGACATAGTTTCGAAGTAGGCGTCGGTAAAGCTAATGTGGTTGATAAACACAAACGGCAATGCAGCAAACGCACTGGCGATGGTCCATACCAAACTGGTGATGAGGAACATGTCACGCACACTGAGTTTGAACTTAGCGGTTCGGCCAATCGTCAAACAGATGAATGCGGCTAGGTGGGTGATCACAACGGCTTGGGCGAAATCGAGGAATCCGCCCGTACCAGTGAAAAACGCGACCAAAGTCGGCACGTACATAAAAAGGGCCAGTTTGGATAAAACCAGCCCGATAACAAACAGTACGGGACGTAAGTTGACCATAGGAAAATCCTAGAGGAAGAATGGACTCGGCTGGAACAGCGCTTCGACGTCTGGTACGTACTTTTTGTCGACCAGGAACATCACGACGTGGTCATCTTGTTCGATGACGGTACGATCGTGTGCGATAAGAACTTCTTCGCCACGAACGATAGCACCAATGGTGGTTCCTGGTGGGAGTTTGATATCGCCAATCGCGCGACCGACCACTTTCGATGTGGTTTCGTCACCGTGCGCAACGGCTTCGATGGCTTCTGCCGCGCCACGACGCAGAGAAGATACGTTAACGATGTCAGCACGACGAACGTGCGTGAGTAGAGCAGAAATCGTCGCTTGCTGTGGTGAGATCGCCACATCAATCACGCCGCCTTGTACTAGGTCGACATAAGCGCCGCGCTGGATCAGCACCATCACTTTCTTCGCGCCCATGCGTTTTGCCAACATCGCTGACATGATGTTGGTTTCATCCTCGTTGGTTAACGCGATGAACACATCTACTTGGTCGATGTTTTCTTCGGTCAGCAGTTCTTGATCCGCAGCATCACCACAGAAGACGATGGTGTTTTCTAGCTGCTCAGACAGTTTTTCTGCACGCTGATAGTTACGCTCAATCAACTTCACACTGTAAGCTTGCTCAAGACGTTTTGCTAAGCTGGCACCGATGTTACCACCACCGACAATCATGATGCGGCGGTAAGGTTTCTCAAGGCGCTGAAGTTCACTCATTACCGAGCGAATGTGGTTACTTGCTGCAACAAAGAAGACTTCATCATCGGCTTCTATGATGGTGGTGCCTTGTGGGCGAATAGGGCGACCTTGACGGAAAATCGCAGCAACACGAGTATCGATGTGTGGCATGTGTTCACGCAGAGCGGATAGAGCGTTACCCACTAGCGGGCCACCATAGTAGGCTTTTACTGCAACTAGGCTGACTTTTTGCTCGGCAAAGCTGACTACTTGCAATGCGCCAGGGTATTGGATAAGGCGTTCGATGTAGCTGGTTACCAGCTCTTCTGGTGCGATAAGGTGATCGACAGGGATTGCACCAGATTTGAATAGTGCTTCTTTTTCTGCCAGATACTCTGGAGAACGAATACGTGCAACACGGTTTGGGGTATTGTACAGAGTGAAGGCAACCTGACACGCGGCCATATTGGTCTCATCGGTGTTGGTCACCGCAACTAGCATGTCGGCGTCTTGCGCACCGGCTTCACGCAACACATCTGGGTGACTCGCGTGACCATTAACAACACGAAGATCGTACTTGTCTTGCAACTCTCGCAGTCGGTCGCCATTTTTGTCGACGATGGTGATGTCGTTATTCTCACCAACGAGGTTTTCTGCCAATGTGCCGCCAACCTGACCAGCACCAAGAATAATGATTTTCATACTCTTTACTCGTTATCTGAAAAAGGCGATTGAATTCGCTTCAATCGCCCTATTTAGCATGCTGTTACGCGTGTTTTTTCGTTAGCACTGCGTAGTAGAAACCATCCATATCTTCTTCACCTGGTAGAATCTGACGACCAGGTTGTTCGGGATCAGAATCCACTAGTTGCGCATCCGCAGTACGTGCTAAGAATGCTTTTACTTGCTCCACGTTTTCTTGTGGTGTGATTGAGCAAGTCGCGTAAACCATGGTGCCGCCCGGTTTCAGTTGCGTCCACATTGCATCAAAAATTTCGCTCTGTAGTTCCGCAAGTGCGGCAATATCATCAGCACGACGTAGCCATTTGATGTCTGGGTGACGACGAATTACGCCCGTTGCAGAACATGGTGCGTCCAGCAAAATGCGATCAAATTGTTCGCCTTGCCACCATTCTTGAGGATTACGCGCATCGCCGCAAACCACTTTTGCCTGAAGGTTGAGACGCTTCAGGTTTTCGTGCACACGTTTAAGGCGTGTGTCGTCGCAGTCAATGGCTACCACTTCGCTGCCAGACGTACGCTCAAGAATGTGCGCCGTCTTACCGCCCGGTGCTGCACAGCAGTCTAGGATCAGCTCGCCATCTTTTGGTTCAAGATAATTAATCGACAGCTGTGCTGCCGCATCTTGCACCGATACCCAACCTTTTTCAAAGCCTGGCAGTTTCATCACATCGCATGGCGCGGCCAATTTTAGGGCGTCCATTGCTTGTGTGTGTGGCGTGCTATCAATGTTTTCATTTTTGAGCAGCGTTAGGTATTCATCACGAGTGTGGTGCTGGTGGTTTACACGCAGCCACATTGGCGCTTTTTGGTTGTTGGCTTCAACAATGCTTTCCCACTGCTCTGGGTAAGCTTCTTGCAGCAGTTTAAGTAACCAGCTTGGGTGCCCATACTTGCCCGCATTGTTGCTGACCGCCATTTGGTCTAGTTCTTCTTGGTTGCGCTGGTAGTTACGCAATACCGCGTTGATAAGACCGCGTAGACGAGGACCTTTCAGCTCTTTGGTACCTTCAACCGTTTCACCGACTGCAGCGTGCGCAGGAATACGCATGAAGCTTAGTTGATAAATGCCAACCAAAATAAGGTGATGGAAAACGCGTTGTTTGCCTTTTAACGGCTTATCCATCAATTGGTTTGCAATCATTTCTAGGCGAGGGAGGTAACGTAGAGCGCCGTAACAGATCTCTTGTAGAAGAGCGTGGTCACGTGGTCGTACGTTTTGTTGAGCCGCTGGAAGAGCGCTTGAAAGTGAGTGGCCCTTGTCGACGACAAGATACAAGACGTTGGCAGCCGCAGCGCGAACATTCATGATGAGTACCTTAAAGTAAAGGAGGGCATCTCTGCCCTCTAAAAGTTCGTATTATTGGTCTTTGACACTATTGTCTGGCTTTTTAAACCAGTTGGGTGCCAACTTCAAACCAAGATGCACGTGAGTTCAAAATATCTTGAACTGACATGGCTTTTTTACCCGGAACTTGCAGTTGTTCCAGTACCAGTGTGCCATTGCCTGTCGCAACATAAATGCCGGTTTTATCTGCTTGCACAATAGTGCCCGCTGGCTTGTCACTGGTTTGTTCCGCCACACGGCTTTGCCATACTTTGATGCTGTTTTCAGCCGCTTCAAAGTGGCTCATTGGCCATGGGTTGAATGCGCGAACGCAACGCTCAATGTGTGCCGCGTCGTCATTCCAATTAATGCGTGCTTCTTCTTTGCTTAGCTTCTTCGCGTAGTTTGCAAGCTCGTCATCTTGCTTCACTGGCTCAGCTTTACCTGTTGCGATGTCTGCTAGGCAGTCAATCAGAGCATCAGGGCCTAAGCCTGCAAGTTTTTCGTACATAGATGCGCTGGTGTCACTTGCTTCAATCGGCAATGTTGCGATTTTCAGCATGTCACCTGTATCCAAACCAATGTCCATCTGCATGATGGTTACACCTGTTTCTGCATCACCAGCCCAAATTGAGCGTTGGATAGGAGCTGCACCACGCCAGCGAGGAAGAATCGAACCGTGCACGTTAATACAGCCCAATTTAGGCGTATCTAGCACGACTTGTGGAAGCAATAGACCGTAAGCCACAACCACCATGATGTCGGCGTTCAGATCAGCAAGCTCTTGCTTGGCTTCATCTGATTTGAAGTTTTCTGGCTGGTATACCGGAATATCGTGCTCAAGCGCGATGGTTTTCACTGGGCTGGCAGTAAGCTTCTTACCACGACCTGCTGGGCGGTCTGGTTGAGTGTATACCGCAATTACTTCGTGCTCCGAAGACAACAACGCCGCCAAGTGACGGGCGGCGAAATCCGGAGTACCTGCAAAGACAATTCGTAAAGACTGACTCAAGGTAGGCTTCCTTCTAATTAAATTGTATCGAGATTAAGCGTTTTGCTGTTTCTCGTTAAAGCGTTTGATTTTCGCTAGCTTGTCTTGAATACGCTTACGCTTAAGTGGCGATAGGTAATCAACGAACAGTTTACCCATTAGGTGGTCTAGTTCGTGTTGAACGCAGATTGCTAGCAGATCGTCAGCGTCAAATGTGTATTCTTTGCCGTCGCGATCTAGGGCTTTAACCGTAACTTCAGCAGCGCGAGGCACAAGTGCGCGAGCACCTGGTACCGATAGACAGCCTTCTTCGATGCCGTCTTCGCCACGCTTTTCCAGAATCTCTGGGTTGATAAGCACCATCGGCTCATCGCGAGTCTCTGAAATATCGATAACTACGATACGTTTGTGGACATCAACCTGCGTTGCCGCAAGGCCAATACCTTCTTCGTCGTACATGGTTTCAATCATGTCATCGACGATTTTTTGAATCTCAGGTGTCACCTCTTCTACAGGTTTTGCAACGGTACGCAGGCGATCATCTGGGAATGTTAATACTTGTAATACAGACATATTCACTCGAAATATTGAACTGTGCCGTAACAGCACAAACCTTGTTGGCTCAATTCTAGACATTTTATGACCTAAATGACAGCATCCTGATACCAATTTCCATTCTGGTAACTGCCTAATAGACCAAGGACGAGGGTCATGAATCGAATTTTCCGCAACGTTTCTCGTATTACGTTGCCGTTACTTTTCTCTTTCAATGTTGTAGCAAATACGGACTCCCAACCACTTACCGTTAAAGATGATGCACCTAAAACTTACGTTGTGGTGAAAGGTGATACGCTTTGGGATATTTCAGCGATGTATCTTGATAGCCCTTGGTTGTGGCCTCGTTTGTGGCAAGTGAACCCAGAAATCGATAACCCGCACCTGATTTATCCGGGAGACAAGTTATCGCTGGTGTGGATTAACGGCCAGCCAGTCTTGAGCTTAAAGCCCGTCAAAAAACTCAGCCCTAAAGCTCGCATCACTGAAAAGAAAGCGGTACCTACCGTAGCTGAAGGTTTGGTGATGCCGTACTTAAAATCCGATCGCTTAGTGGATGATGAGACTTTAGAAAACGCGGCGAAGGTGATGGGCAGCAGTAAAGGCAGTAAATACCTGACTGCAGAAGACACGCTGTATATCAGTGGCAAGCAAGCATGGACAGATTGGGCAATCTATCGACCTGTGGAAACCTTCTCTCGAGATGACGTATCACAACAAATCACGGCATTGCGTTTGATTGCCAAAGGTGAGTTGATCGAGGCGTCAGACGAATTTTCAGGACTGAAAATCACCACTCAACTGCAAGAGATTATCCGTAATGATATTGCTTTGCCGGTTCAAGCATTAGAAAACGGTGATTTCACGGCCACCTTCTATCCATTACCTTCACCGCAAGGCAGTTCTGCTAAGTTATTGGGGAATATTGAAGGCATTCGCTTTAGCTCGACCAACCAAGTGGTTGTGATCGATAAAGGCACATCGGACGAACTTCGCCAAGGCAGTGTGTTCGATCTTAAAGAAGATGCGCATCCTGTTTATAAAGATGGTGATGACTTTGCCAAGGACAACGGTTTTCTCGACTCCAAGATCACTTTGCCACAGAGTAAAGTTGGTGAATTACTCGTGATTCGCCCTTATGAATATTTCAGCCTTGCTCTGATCACCAATAGCACCAAACCAATCAATAAAGAGGTATCTGTGGTTTCTCCTCTGGTAGAGGAACCGACCACCAATGAAACCACACAATGATACGGATCTCGCCGCCTGGTTAAAGCTGAGTTGCTTGCCAGGTATTGGCGGGGTCAAGCTGAGTAAGCTACTGAGCAAAGACACGCCGAGTAATATTGTCCAATATTCCACGGAGCAGCTTCAGCTTTTAGGTTTAACGGCGAAACAACTGCAAGCGTGGTCGAAGGTCGATAAAGAAGTCGATGCTTGTCTGACTTGGGCTGCTGCATCTTCTCATCATCATATTCTTACTTTGGCGGATGTTTTGTACCCGCCACTTCTCAAACAAACCGTCGCACCGCCTCCTTTATTATTCATAAAGGGAGATGCGAGCTGCTTGTCTCAGCCACAAATAGCCATGGTTGGCAGTCGTAATGCCAGCGTGGATGGACTACAACATGCAAGAGGCTTTGCGTCAGACTTGGTACAGCACGATCTGATCGTCACCAGTGGTTTAGCATTAGGTATTGATGGTCATGCTCATGATGGCGCGCTGTTAGCTGGAGGTAAAACCATTGCAGTGCTTGGTTCTGGGTTGGAACAAGTGTACCCAGCAAGACACCGAGGTTTGGCGCAGCGAGTGATGGAAAATGGTGCGCTTGTCTCTGAGTTTCGTCCTGATGCTAAACCTCGCGCAGAAAACTTCCCTCGTCGTAATCGAATTATTAGTGGTTTGTCGCTGGGTGTTTTGGTGGTGGAAGCTGCTGAAAAAAGTGGTTCCTTAATCACTGCTCGCTATGCCCTTGAGCAAGGTCGAGAAGTTTTCGCTCTGCCAGCTTCGATTAATGCTCCTAACGCCAGTGGTGGTAATCAATTGATTCGTAACGGGGCATGCCTCGTACAAAATACTCAAGAGGTGCTGAATGAAATACAGTCTTTACTCGACTGGTCTATTAATCAGAGCTTAGATTTATTTTCTGCGCCAATTGATGAAGAAGAATTGCCATTTCCTCAGCTGTTAGCTAACGTAGGAAATGAGGCTACACCAGTTGATATTCTTGCAAGCAGGACCAATATACCTGTCCAAGAAGTCATGATGCAGCTCTTAGAGCTTGAGCTTTCAGGGCATGTTGTTGCAGTATCCGGTGGCTATATTCGAAAGGGGAGGGGCTAGCTATGATGATGGATATACTTATGTATCTATTCGAAACCTACATCCATAGCGATGCAGAGTTACAAGTCGAACAAGACGAATTGGAAGATGAATTGCTTCGTGCAGGCTTCCAGCAAAAAGACATCTACAAAGCCCTTGTCTGGTTAGAAGAGCTGGCGGCATTGCAACAAAGCGATGAACATTCAGCCATTTCAACCTGCATTGCATCGGCATCGACACGTATCTATACCGCTTCAGAGATGCAGCGACTGGACCTCGAATGTCGTGGGTTCTTGTTGTTCCTAGAGCAAATCAACGTTCTGACCACAGAAACGCGTGAGATGGTTATCGACCGTGTAATGGGGCTTGAAACCAATGAATTTGAGCTTGAAGACCTTAAATGGATCATCCTTATGGTGCTGTTTAATGTTCCGGGCAACGAAAACGCCTACACGCTGATGGAAGAGCTGCTGTACACCAAGGAACAAGGTATTCTTCATTAATATCTTCGCTTGAGCGGTGAGTATGAGTAGTAAAATCGATCACAACCTTTTTTCGGCACACGAGCATGCGCTTGAGCGCGAACCTTGCCCTAAATGCGGTGGGGAAGTTTCGCTTAAGCACGGTAAACACGGTCCTTTTTTAGGTTGTAGCCAATACCCAAGTTGCGATTACATTAAGCCGTTACACAGCAATGACGGTCACATCGTGAAAGAGTTGGGTGTGCCTTGCCCTGAGTGTGGCAATGAATTGGTACTCCGCCAAGGGCGCTACGGTATGTTCGTTGGTTGTAGCCATTACCCAGCATGCCATCATATTGAGTCGATTAACCAACCTGAGCCAGAGCAGCAAGCGAAAGAGCAACACGCTTGCCCTGAATGTGGCAAAGGACATTTGGTTGAGCGTAAAACCCGATTTGGTAAAACATTCTACGCGTGTGATAACTATCCGAAGTGCAAGTTTGCGGTGAACTTGCCGCCTGTAAGAGGCCGCTGCGAGGAATGTGGATTTACCTTACTGGTCGAAAAGAAACTGGCCAGCGGAGTTAAACTGCAATGCGCGAGCCGTAAGTGCCAGCATACTCAATCACAATAACCTTCAGTACGAATTAAAAAGAGTCGCATCATGCGACCCTTTTGTTATTTATCCCGCTGCTTTTCTAGGCTTGCCATTGCTTGGCAAATTCATGTACGGCAGGGAAAGCCTGTTCATCCAAAACATCTGCTAATGCACAAAGCTTGCGATTAAGTTCGCCAGTGTAGTCACCACATACGTTGATGTGACCCATCTTGCGACCCGTACGTTTTTCTTTGCCGTACCAATGAATGTGGCAACCATCCATCGCTAGCAATGCTTCTGGTAGTGTGTCTTCACCAAGAATATTAATCATTGAGGTTTCACGAACCAGCTTAGTGCTACCCAAAGGCATGCCACACACGGCGCGTAGGTGGTTCTCAAACTGACAAGTTTCTGCACCCTGTTGGGTCCAGTGACCAGAGTTGTGTACGCGTGGTGCGATTTCGTTAACCAGCAAAGTGCCGTCAACGTCAAAGAACTCCAGCGCTAGCACACCAACGTAATTCAAGTTGTTGGCAACGGCCGTGAACATCTGTTTTGCTTGCTCTTGCAACTCTGGTGCATCAATCGCAGTAGAAAGGCTCAATACACCATTGGTGTGGACGTTCTCTGCCAGAGGGTACACTTCAACACTGCCATCTTTACCGCGAGCACCAACCAGTGAAACTTCGCGATTAAAAGGGACAAATTCCTCAGCAACAATCGCTTGAGTTGGTGTTGCCGCGATGCACTCTGCCATCTCTGTCCAAATATCTTCGACTTGAGAAGTCTCTTTTAAGCGCCACTGGCCTTTACCATCGTAACCACCCAATGCACTTTTCAGAACCATTGGCATACCAACGTGTTCAATTGCGCGGTCAAAGTCTTCACGAGTTTCGATTACGTAGTATTTCGCGTTACGCACGCCAGCATCATCAAGTAATGCCTTCTCAATACGGCGATCACCGCCTGCTTTGATGGCTTGCGTACTTGGTAAGAACTTACCGGTCGCTTCGCAAACATCGAGCACATCATGTGGGATATGCTCGAACTCAGCAGTAATGACGTCGACTTGTTCAATTGCATTCTCTAAGCCGTTGCCTAGAACATGCTGAGTCAGTGGATGAACGATGTTACCGCTGCCCACATCGTAAGCTGAGATTTGAATATTCAGTGGGGCACCAGCCAGAGACATCATACGAGCTAGTTGACCCGCACCAAGAACCAGTACATGCATCTGATTAATCCTCAGCAGGGTTTGGGTTCGCCAATACGGTTTCCGTTTGTTCGTTACGGAACGCTTCGACTTTTGCCATGATCGCTTCATCATGTGTACCAAGGATTTGAGCTGCTAGGATGCCAGCATTTGCTGCGCCTGCTTCGCCAATCGCCAATGTACCAACCGCAATACCCTTTGGCATTTGTACGATAGAAAGTAGTGAATCCATGCCTTTCAGTGCACGAGACTGAACTGGAACGCCAAGTACAGGTACGCTGGTAAACGCTGCTGCCATGCCTGGTAGGTGAGCGGCACCGCCAGCACCCGCAATGATGACTTTAATGCCACGTTCTTTCGCGCTGCTTGCGTAATCAGCCAACAATTGAGGAGTACGGTGAGCTGACACCACCTTTGTTTCGTAAGACACGCCAAATTGATCCAGCATGTCTGCTGCTAGTTTCATGGTTGGCCAATCTGATTTAGAACCCATGATGATACCGACTTTCATCTCAAACTCCTTCAAGCTGCAAAATTAGGTGAGCTGATAAATTTGTGCGCATTATACGGGGATTTTTACCTCAAGCAAACGTTTGCGTGTGTTTGTAAATGGTATTGATACATTTTATAAACAAATTGATTTAGTCTCTGAGAATGAATATTTGTACACTTAGTGCAAACACAACAGATAAGACTATCAGGAAGTAATTGGTGGATAACTTTGAACAGGTGCTTGAAGCACTACAAAAAGGCGAAGTGATTGCCTATCCAACAGAAGGCGTATTTGGTGTCGGCTGTGATCCAGATAACCCAGAAGCGATTCAAAAGTTGCTAGAGCTAAAGCAGCGCCCAGTAGAGAAGGGGCTCATTCTTATTGCTGCGAGCTATGAGCAGCTTTTGCCTTATGTTGATGAATCTCAGTTGACTCAAGATCAGTTAGATAAAGTCCACGCAACTTGGCCAGGGCCATACACTTGGATCATGCCTGCGAGTGACAAAGTCTCTCACTGGGTATCGGGTCAATTTGATTCGATTGCAGTACGTGTGACTGATCATCCTTTAGTACAAAAGATGTGTAATGCATTCGGAAAGCCGCTAACCTCTACCAGCGCGAATCTTACAGGTCTGCCTCCTTGTATGACGACGAAAGAAGTCGAAGAACAGTTAGGTGACCGACTTGTGGCGATCTTACGTGGTGAAACCAGCGGTCGTGACAAGCCTAGTGAAATCCGTGATGCTAAAACCTCGCAAATATTAAGACAGGGCTAACCCTGCTAGTCAGCAATCAATAGGTACTACACGTATGTCAGCAATCGATAAGCACGCCGTAAAGCAGTTCTTGATGTCACTTCAGGATTCCATTTGTCAGCAACTAGAACAAGAAGATGGAAAGGCCGTCTTTGTCGAAGATGCTTGGCAACGTGAAAAAGGAGAGCGTCTTGGTGGCGGTGGCCGTACTCGCGTATTGCGTGATGGTCATATCTTCGAACAAGGAGGAGTGAACTTTTCTCATGTAGAAGGCAATGAAATGCCAGCATCAGCGACAGCACATCGTCCAGAGTTAGCGGGGCGTCGTTTTGAAGCGATGGGGGTTTCTTTGGTTATCCACCCTAAAAACCCTTATGTACCGACTTCACACGCCAATGTCCGCTTCTTTATTGCAGAGAAAGACGGTGAAGACCCAATTTGGTGGTTTGGTGGTGGTTTTGACCTCACGCCTTTCTACCCATTTGAAGAAGATTGCCAATCATGGCACGACACAGCAAAACAGCTTTGTGCGCCATTTGGTGACGAAGTTTACCCAGAGCACAAAGCGTGGTGTGACAAATACTTCTTCCTTCCACACCGAAATGAAACTCGTGGTGTTGGTGGCCTGTTCTTTGATGACTTAAACCAGTGGGAATTCGACAAGTGTTTTGACTACATCAAAGCGGTTGGTGAGGGATACTGCCAAGCGTACCTACCGATTGTTTCTCGTCGTAAAGACATCGAGTTCGGTGAGCGAGAGCGTGAATTCCAGCTTTATCGTCGTGGTCGCTACGTTGAGTTCAACCTAGTGTACGATCGCGGCACGCTATTTGGTCTGCAGAGTGGCGGTCGTACAGAGTCAATTCTTATGTCGATGCCACCACTTGCACGTTGGGAATACAGCTACGAGCCACAGACTGGCTCTCCAGAAGCTGAACTTTACGAGCGATACCTAACGCCACGAGAGTGGTAAGCGTTGAATCTCCTTTTCTATATAGATAGATAGTGATAGGGTCATCTGTAATCAGGTGGCCCTGTTTTTTTCTATATAAGTAAGGAATAAAGGTAAGGAAATGACTCAGCAAATTGATCGCTATGCCGTGTTTGGTAACCCTATCGGACACAGTAAGTCGCCATTCATTCACACCTTGTTTGCCCGTCAAACCAATCAGTCTTTGGTGTACACCGCAGAAAGTGCACCTGTTGATGGCTTTATTGACGCAGCTACGGTGTTTTTTGCTGAAGGTGGCAAGGGATGCAACATTACCATGCCATTTAAAGAAGACGCTTATCAATTTGCTAGCCGTTTGACTGAGCGTGCTCAGTTGGCGGGCGCAGTGAACACCCTCAAGAAGTTAGATGATGGTGAAATCATTGGTGACAACACCGATGGTGCAGGTCTCGTGCAAGATCTGCTTCAGCACCAAGTTGTATTGGAAGGTGCGCGAATCCTAATTATTGGTGCTGGTGGTGCCGCTCGTGGTGTTATTAAGCCACTACTCGATCAAAAGCCGACTTCCGTAACTATTACCAATCGTACCTTTAGTAAAGCGCAGGAGCTTGCTGAGCTGTTTGTCTCTCATGGCCCTATCGTCGCCAAAGAGATGGAAAGTATTAATGAAGAGTATGATGTCATCATTAACTCTACTTCTGCTTCTCTTAGTGGTGAACTGCCTGCTATCTCTTCCTCTATCTTTGCCGCTAACAGTACAAGCTATGACATGATTTATGGCAAAGGGGTGACGAGCTTTAACTTATGGGCAAGAGAAAATGGTGCCGCTCATGCGTATGACGGTCTTGGAATGCTGGTTGGGCAGGCTGCAGAAAGCTTCATGCTCTGGCGCGGCTTACGTCCCGGTGCTAAACAAATTCTCAGAGAACTAAGAAAGAACCTTGAAGGTCAATAATCAATGAATCAATCTATCCTATTCCCTGACATGCAGTCTTGGGATGAAGCATCACAATCGGTAAATTTTGCTGCGCAGCAATCTGGTGCGTTGATTGAGTGCTATGTAACAAAACAAAAGTTAGAAAAGCTCGGTGGTTCACTGATTGAAACTGAGCAAGCGGCAATTAAAGTGTTTACTGATTACCGATTCGACCTAGAAGAAATCGCCGAAGAGCTAATAGAAGATGAAGCCTTCGATGAAGAAGGCCATATCATTATCGATTAGCCGACTATACTTGACTACTCATTGATGTCTTCTACTTCGTTAATGTAGTCGTCTTTGTTCTGCACATAGTTGTTGGCAGACTTTTGCAAGAAAGCTCGTTCTTTATCTGATAGAGGGCGAGCTTGCTTAACAGGGCTTCCAACATATAAGTAGCCACTTTCTAATATCTTCCCTGGTGGCACCAAACTTCCTGCGCCAATCATCACATCTGATTCCACTACCACGTTGTCTAAGACAATAGCGCCCATACCTACTAGGACGCGATCGTGGATCTCGCAGCCATGCAGCATCACTTTGTGACCTATGGTGACATCATTACCAATGATGAGTGGGTAGCCTTTGGGGTTTTCTGCGTTTTTATGAGTTACATGAAGTACGCTGCCATCTTGAATGTTGGTTCGCTCTCCAATATGGATATGGTTTACATCACCCCGAGCTGCGACCAATGGCCAGATACTAGAATCATCGCCAATTCGGATATCACCGACTAAAACAGAGGTTGAGTCGACATATACACGTTCGCCCAACTGAGGACGTATACCTTTATAACTTCTCATTGAACTCATCTTTACTCCTTATAAAGCGTTAATAACGGTGATATCTGGTGAGAAGAGTAGCAAAAACTCGCCTTTTAGAATAAAAAACATTCAAACGATAAAAAAATCAAAAAAAACGAGAAAAAGGGCTTGCCAATGTGATCGCAATCTCTATAATGCCACCTCGCTGACACGGCAACGCTTCGAAGCTTAGGTTTCGAAAGTAAGAAGCCAAGTTAGCAAGCCAATTAGCCAAGCGGAAACGCTTGAAAAAAGTTTGAAAAAAGTGATTGACACTAAACTTTAACTCGCTAAAATGGCCGTCCGATTTGAGCAAAGCTCAATAGGAAAGCTCTTTAACAATATAGACCTATCAATCTGTGTGGGCGCTCGTTGATGATAATCCAATTAGATACTTCGGTATCAAATTAGGTTTCAATGATACGAAGTGACCATTGAATCGAAAGATTCAGCACAGTCAATTCAAACATTACTTATGTAATGTTCAGTATTCATTGAGCCGAACAAAATCTTAAATTGAAGAGTTTGATCATGG